>JAFADB010000340.1 GCA_023425225.1 Pseudomonadota bacterium | reverse complement strand
CAGGGCATGGAGATACGACATGAGTGACGTGCTGCAACTGGCCTGCGAGCTGATCTCGCGCCCCTCGGTCACGCCCGACGACGCCGGCTGCCAGCCGCTGCTCGCCGAGCGGCTGGCGCGCGTCGGGTTCCTGTGCGAGCGGCTGCGCTACGGCGCGGTCGACAACCTGTGGGCCACGCATGGCGAGGGCGGGCCGGTGCTGTTGCTGCTCGGCCATACCGACGTGGTGCCGCCGGGGCCGCGCGAGGCCTGGAGCAGCGACCCGTTCGTGCCGGAGGTGCGTGACGGCGTGCTGTACGGCCGTGGCGCAGCCGACATGAAGGGCAGCGTGGCTGCGTTCGTGGTCGCCGCCGAGCGCTTCGTTGCCGCCCATCCCGACCACCCGGGCACGCTGGCGCTGCTGCTGACCTCCGACGAGGAGGGCGATGCCATCGACGGCGTGCGCAAGGTCGCGCAGACGCTGCGCGCGCGCGGCGAGCGCATCGACTGGTGCATCACCGGCGAGCCGTCCTCGACCGAGCGCCTGGGCGACCTGTTGCGGGTGGGACGCCGCGGCAGCCTGTCCGGCACGCTGACGGTCAAGGGCGTGCAGGGGCACGTCGCCTATCCGCACAAGGCGCGCAACCCGATCCACCTGGCGGCGCCGGCGCTGGCCGAACTGGTGGCGCGGCACTGGGACGAGGGCTACGAGAGCTTCCCGCCGACCAGCCTGCAGATTTCCAACATCCATGCCGGTACTGGTGCCAACAACGTGATCCCGGGCGAGCTGCAGGTGCTGTTCAACCTGCGCTACAACCCGCACTGGGACGCGCCGCGGCTGGAGGCCGGGATCGCCGCGCTGCTGGACCACCACAACCTGGATTACGAGTTGCGCTGGCACCGCAGCGGCGAGCCGTTCTACACCCCCGAAGGCCGCCTGCGCAGCGTCGCCCGCGAGGTGCTGGGCGGATTCGCCGGTGCCGCGCCGGAGGAAAGCACCGGCGGCGGCACCTCAGATGCGCGCTTCATCGCCCCTTTGGGGGCGCAGTGCATCGAGGTCGGCCCGGTCAACGCCAGCATCCACCAGGTCGACGAGCACGTCGCGATGGCCGACCTGCAGGCGCTGCCCGAGCTGTACCTGCGGCTGATCGAACGGTTGCTGGCGTAACAGTTGCGCCGCCCGCGAAGGCCGGGTTAAGGTCGGCCGCATGATCCGCTCCCTCAACCGCTCCGCCAACGTTGCCAACCGCAATAACAATGCGGCGAACAATCGTGCGCGGCCGATGCGGGACTGCGATCAGGCGTAACCAGCACCACACGCCCGGATACCAGAAAACCCGCATCGGCCGATGCGGGTTTTTTTGTGTGCGGGACATGCGGATCCACGACCACGACCCCGAGCCTCGCGGATCGGGCAATGAACGAAAACCACCCAGGAGCCTTTCCCCCATGTGTTCGATCTTCGGCATCTTCGACCTGCAGTCCGGCGACGACCTGCACCTGCTGCGCCGGCAGGCGCTCGAGTGCTCGCAGCGGCAGCGCCATCGCGGCCCGGACTGGAGCGGCGTGTACCTGGACGACGGCGCGATCCTGGTGCACGAGCGCCTGGCCATCGTCGATCCGGCCGGCGGCTCGCAGCCGCTGCTGTCCGAGGACGGGCAGCTGGTGCTGGCGGTCAATGGCGAGATCTACAACCACAAGCAGCTCAAGGCCGAGCTGAAGCAGCCCTATGCGTTCCAGACCGGCTCGGACTGCGAGGTGATCAACGCGTTGTACCGGGAAGACGAGCCGGCCTCGTTCCTCAACCGGCTCAATGGCATCTTCGCCTTCGCGCTGTGGGACAAGGCCGCGCGCCGCGTCATCATCGCCCGCGACCCGATCGGCGTGTGCCCGCTGTACTGGGGCCACGACAAGGAGGGACGCCTGCGCGTGGCCTCGGAGATGAAGTCGCTGGCCGACGAGTGCGCCGACGTGGCGCAGTTCCCGCCGGGCCACTACTACGACAGCGCCAGCGGCGAGCTGGTGAAGTACTACCAGCGCCCGTGGCGCGAGTACGACGCGGTCGAGGGCGTGCAGGTCTCGCCGCAGGAACTGCGCGAGGCGTTCGAGGCGGCGGTGCATCGCCAGCTGATGACCGACGTGCCCTACGGCGTGCTGTTGTCCGGCGGCCTGGATTCATCGCTGGTGGCGGCGGTGGCGGCGCGCTTCGCCCGCAAGCGCATCGAGGACAACGACGAGGCCGAGGCCTGGTGGCCGCGCCTGCATTCCTTCGCCATCGGCCTGAAGGGCTCGCCGGACCTGGCCGCCGCCGCGGTCGCCGCCGAGTCCCTGGGCACCGTGCACCATGGCTTCGAGTACACCTTCGAGGAAGGCCTGGATGCGCTGCCGGAGGTGATCCGCCACATCGAGACCTACGACGTCACCACCATTCGCGCCTCCACACCGATGTTCCTGCTGGCGCGGCGGATCAAGGCGATGGGGGTGAAGATGGTGCTGTCCGGCGAGGGCAGCGACGAGATCTTCGGCGGCTACCTGTACTTCCACAAGGCGCCGAACGCGCGCGAGTTCCACGAGGAGCTGGTGCGCAAGCTCGACACGCTCTACAACTACGATTGCCTGCGCG
>JAFADB010000338.1 GCA_023425225.1 Pseudomonadota bacterium | reverse complement strand
GGCTCGCGCCGCGGCAACGAGCCCTCGCGCAGCGGCGGCGGCAGCCATGGATTCGAGCGCCCGACCGCCCCGGTGGTGCGCGAGGTCGCCATCGGCGACACCATCACCGTGGCCGACCTGGCGCAGAAGCTGGCGCTGAAGGGCGGCGACGTGGTGAAGGCGCTGTTCAAGATGGGCGTGATGGCCACCATCACCCAGAGCATCGACCACGACACCGCGGTGCTGGTCACCGAGGAACTGGGTCACAAGGCCACGCGCGCCGACAGCGCCGACTTCGAGGACGCGCTGCTGGCGCATGCCGAGGAAGTGCAGGGCGAGACCTCGCCGCGTCCGGCGCGCCCGCCGGCCGCAGCCGCGCCCAAGGCGCCCGCGCGCGCGGACGACCGTTCGCATGCCAAGCACAAGCCGCGTGGCGGTTCGGAGGAAGAAGAGTCCGCCAGCCGTTTCGGCAGCAAGCTGCACCTGTCGGCGGCCGATCGCGCCCGCCGCAGCAACGTGCGCGGCAAGCCCAAGCCGGGTTCGCGCCGGCAAGGCGACCAGTCGCGCAACGGCGGCGGCAGCCACGGCTTCGAGCGTCCCACCGCACCGGTGGTGCGCGAGGTGGCGATCGGCGACTCCATCACCGTGGCCGACCTGGCGCAGAAGCTCGCGCTCAAGGGCGGCGAGGTGGTCAAGGCGCTGTTCAAGATGGGCGTGATGGCCACCATCACCCAGACCATCGATTTCGATACCGCCGCGCTGGTGACCGAGGAACTGGGCCACAAGGTGGTGCGCGCCGACAGCAACGATGTCGAGGAGGTGCTGCTGGCACAGACCGAGGAAACGCAGGGTGAGCAGCGCCCGCGTCCGCCGGTGGTGACCATCATGGGCCACGTCGACCACGGCAAGACCTCGCTGCTGGACTACATCCGCCGCACCAAGGTCGCCTCGGGCGAGGCCGGCGGCATCACCCAGCACATCGGTGCCTACCATGTGCAGACCGGCAAGGGTGTCATCAGCTTCCTCGACACCCCCGGCCATGCCGCCTTCACCTCGATGCGCGCGCGCGGCGCCAAGATCACCGACATCGTGGTGCTGGTGGTGGCCGCCGACGACGGCGTGATGCCGCAGACCAAGGAAGGCGTGCAGCATGCCAAGGCGGCCGGCGTGCCGCTGATCGTGGCGATCAACAAGATCGACAAGTCCGACGCCGACCCGCAGCGGGTCAAGAGCGAGCTGCTGGCCGAGGACGTGGTGGCCGAGGAGTTCGGTGGCGACACCCAGTTCGTCGAGCTCTCCGCCAAGACCGGCCAGGGCGTGGAAGACCTGCTGGATGCGATCTCGCTGCAGGCCGAGGTGCTCGAGCTCAAGGCCGCGCCCGAAGGCCGTGCCAGCGGCGTGGTCATCGAGTCCTCGCTGGACAAGGGCCGCGGCCCGGTGGCGACGGTGCTGGTGCAGCAGGGCAGCCTGAAGAAGGGCGACTACCTGGTGTGCGGCACCCAGTACGGCCGAGTGCGCGCGCTGTTCGACGAGACCGGCAAGCAGCCCGAGCAGGCGGGGCCGTCGATCCCGGTGCAGGTGCTGGGCCTGTCGGGCGTGCCCGATGCCGGCGACGATTTCGTCGTGGTCGACGACGAGCGCCTGGCCAAGGACGTGGCGCAGCAGCGCGAGACCAAGCGCCGCGAGTCGCGCCTGGTGCAGTCCGCCGGCAGCCGCATGGAAGACATCATGGCGCAGATGGGCAAGGGCGAAGGCCAGCAGGTGCTCAACCTGGTGGTCAAGGCCGACGTCCAGGGCTCGGTGGAGGCGCTCAAGCAGGCGCTGGTGGCGCTGTCCAACGACGAGATCCGCATCAACGTGATCCACTCCGGCGTGGGCGGCATCACCGAGTCCGACGCCAACTCGGCGGTCGCCTCCAAGGCCACGGTGATCGGCTTCAACGTGCGTGCCGACGCCTCGGCGCGGCGCATCATCGAGGCCAATGGCGTGGACCTGCGCTACTTCTCGATCATCTACGACGTGATCGACCAGGTGAAGCAGGTCGCTTCGGGCCTGCTCGGCGTGGAGATCCGCGAGGAGATCATCGGCATCGCCGAGGTGCGCGACGTGTTCCGCAGCTCCAAGTTCGGCGCGGTGGCCGGCTGCATGGTCACCGAGGGCGTGGTCAAGAAGAACAAGCCCATCCGCGTGCTGCGCGACAACACCGTGGTGTTCGAGGGTGAGCTGGAATCGCTGCGTCGCTTCAAGGACAACGTCGAGGAAGTGCGCAGCGGTACCGAGTGCGGTATCGGCGTGAAGGCCTACAACGACGTGCAGCCCGGCGACCAGATCGAGTGCTTCGAGCGCATCGAGGTCCAGCGCACGCTGTAACCGGGGCCGTTCCGTGACCCTGCTGCCGCTCCTTCCGGGGCGGCAGCCGGCCCGGACGCCCGCAAGGAGGATTTGCACCATGCCAACCAAATCGTTCCACCGTACCGACCGCGTGTCGGCCCAGCTGCGCCGCGAACTGGGCACGCTGGTGCATGCCGCGGTGCGCGAACACGGCCTGCCGTCGGTCAGCGTGTCCGATGTCGAGGTCACCCGCGACCTGGCCCATGCCAAGGTGTTCGTCACGGCGCTGCAGCCGGAGCGTTCGGCCGAGGCGATGAAGGGCCTGAAGGACATCGGCTACGAGCTGCGCATGCAGCTGGCGCATGCGATGAAGCTGCGCCACGTGCCCGAGCTGCACTTCCACTACGACGACTCGGTGGACCGCGGCGAGCGCATCGAGAACCTGCTGCGCGAGCTGCCCGACACGGGCAGCGACGATGCCGGCAAGGACAGCGACGACAGCGACGGCGAACGCTGAGTTTTCCCCGGATCCGGCACGGCCGTCGTCGATGGCCGCCCGGGACCGCGATCCCATGGCGGTCCGCCACCCATCCGCGCCGCCGGTCGGCCGTGTCCGGCCCACCACACGACCCACGAAAGATGCCCCGAATCCCGTTCCGCCGCCTCGATGGCATCGTGCTGCTGGACAAGCCCTCCGGCATGAGTTCGAACCAGGCGCTGCAGGCCGTGCGACGGTTGCTGCGGGCCGAGAAGGGCGGCCATACCGGCAGCCTGGACCCGCTGGCCACCGGCCTGCTGCCGCTGTGCCTGGGCGAGGCCACCAAGATCGCCGGCCAGCTGCTGGGCTCGGACAAGGCCTACGAGGCTGAGGTCGTGCTCGGCGTCACCACCGATACCGACGATGCCGACGGCACGGTGCTGCGCGTGCGCGAGGTGCCGGCGATCGATGCGGCGATGCTGGAGGCGGCGCTGGTGCCGCTGCGCGGGACCATCCTCCAGCGGGCGCCGGTCTATTCGGCGCTCAAGCAGGGCGGCGAGCCGCTGTATGCCAAGGCCCGCCGCGGCGAGGCGATCCAGGCGCCCGAGCGCGAGGTGCAGGTCCACGCCATCGAGGTGCTCGAGCACGCCGGCGAACGCCTGCGGCTGCGGGTCACCTGCGGGTCGGGGACCTACATCCGCAGCCTGGCGCGCGACCTGGGCGAGGCGTTGGGCTGCGGGGCGCACATCGCCGCGCTGCGGCGGCTGTGGGTCGATCCGTTCAGGCAGCCGCAGATGGTCACCCTGGACGAACTGCGCACCCAGCTGGCCGCCGACGAGGACGCGCGTGGCCTCTGGCTGCTGCCGCTGGCCGCCGGGCTGGCCGGCTATCCGCGCATCGAGCTCGACGACGAGCGGTTGCGGCGTTTCCGCATGGGGCAGCGGCTGCGCGATGCCGGCTTCGCCGCCGGCGAGGTGGCGGTGTTCGACGCCGCCGGGCAGCCGGCCGGCCTGGCCCGGGTGGACGCCTCGGGCCTGCTGGCGCCGCAGCGCCTGTTCAACCTGGCCTGATCCGTGCTCCTTCGCCCGGAATCTTCCGCCGCGCCTTGTTCCGCCGCCTCAACGCCGGTACAATTTCGCGGCCTTTTGAGGCATCTCGCGCCCTGTGCGCATTCCAAGCCAACGGCGAGTCACGCGGTGCGTCCAGACACGTTCCTGCGGGCCACGCATCTCCAGAGAAAATCCCATGTCGATCGACACCCAGAAAGTCATTGAAGAGAACAAGCGCAGCGGCAACGATACCGGTTCGCCGGAAGTGCAGGTCGCCCTGCTGACCGCCCGTATCACCCTGCTGACCGAGCACTTCAAGACCCACAAGAAGGACCACCACAGCCGCCGCGGCCTGCTGCAGATGGTCAACCGTCGTCGCAGCCTGCTCGACTACCTGAAGGGCAAGGACGCGGATCGTTACAAGGCACTGATCGAGAAACTCGGCCTGCGCCGCTAATCGAACCTACCGCCGCGGCGCAGCGATGCGCCGCGGCTTCGTTTTGGCTGTTCGCAATTCAAGAAACCGCACGACCGCCGGCCGGATCCGCTCGGCCACCCGTCCTCGGCAAGGGTCGAGAACGGTCCATCGCAGAAAGCATCATCCAAGGAAACCCCCGTGGCAAAAATCACCAAAACCTTCCAGTACGGCAAGCACACCGTCACTCTGGAGACGGGCGAGATCGCACGTCAGGCCAGCGGCGCCGTCATCGTCAAGATGGACGACACCGTACTGCTGGTCACCGCTGTCGCCGCCAAGAGCGCGCGCGAGGGCCAGGACTTCTTCCCGCTGACCGTCGATTATCAGGAGAAGTTCTACGCCGGCGGCCGCATCCCGGGCGGTTTCTTCAAGCGCGAAGGCCGTGCGACCGAGAAGGAGACGCTGATCTCGCGCCTGATCGACCGTCCGATCCGTCCGCTGTTCCCGGAGGACTACAAGAACGAGATCCAGATCATCGCCACGGTGATGTCGCTGAATCCCGAGATCGACGGCGACATCCCGGCGCTGATCGGCGCCTCGGCGGCGCTGTCGCTGGCCGGTACCCCGTTCAAGGGCCCGATCGGCGCGGCCAAGGTCGGCTACAAGGATGGCCAGTACATCCTCAACCCGACCACCGCGGAGCTGAAGGATTCGCAGCTGGAGCTGGTGGTCGCCGGTACCGCCAACGCGGTGCTGATGGTCGAGTCCGAGGCGGCGCTGCTGTCCGAGGACGTGATGCTGGGCGCGGTCACCTTCGGCCACAGCGAGATGCAGAAGGTCATCAACGCCATCAACGAGCTGACCGTCGAGGCCGGTACCAAGCCGTCCGAGTGGGTCGCCCCGGCCAAGAACGAGGCGCTGATCGCCGCGCTGAAGGAAACCGTCGGCAGCCGGCTGGCCGAGGCCTTCCAGGTGCGCGACAAGCTGCAGCGCCGTGACGCCATCGCCGCGATCAAGAAGGACGCGATCGAATCGCTGTCCGGCCGCATCGAGGCCGAGGGCTGGGATCCGGCCGAGCTGTCCAAGGAGTTCGGCGAGCTGGAATACCACACCATGCGCGACTCGGTGCTGGCCACCAAGGTCCGCATCGACGGCCGTGCGCTGGACACCGTGCGCCCGATCACCGTGAAGGCCGGCGTGCTGCCACGCACCCACGGCTCGGCGCTGTTCACCCGCGGCGAGACCCAGGCGATCGTGGTCACCACGCTGGGCACCGCCCGCGACGGCCAGGTGATCGACGCGGTCTCCGGCGAGTACAAGGAAAACTTCCTGTTCCACTACAACTTCCCGCCCTACTCGGTGGGCGAGTGCGGCCGCTTCGGCGCGCCCAAGCGCCGCGAGATCGGCCATGGCCGCCTGGCCAAGCGCGGCGTGCTGGCGGTGATGCCGAGCATGGAGGAGTTCCCGTACACGATCCGCGTGGTCTCGGAGATCACCGAGTCCAACGGTTCCTCGTCGATGGCCTCGGTGTGCGGCTCCTCGCTGTCGCTGATGGACGCCGGCGTGCCGGTCAAGGCGCCGGTGGCGGGCATCGCCATGGGCCTGGTGAAGGAAGGCGAGGACTTCGTGGTGCTCAGCGACATCCTCGGCGACGAGGACCACCTGGGCGACATGGATTTCAAGGTCGCCGGTACCGCCGAGGGCGTGTCCGCGCTGCAGATGGACATCAAGATCGAGGGCATCACCGAGGAGATCATGAAGCAGGCCCTGGCGCAGGCCAAGGCCGGCCGCCTGCACATCCTCGGCGAGATGTCCAAGGCGCTGACCACGCCGCGTTCGGAGCTGTCCGACTACGCGCCGCGCCTGCTGACCATCAAGATCCACCCGGACAAGATCCGCGAAGTGATCGGCAAGGGCGGCTCGACCATCCAGGCCATCACCAAGGAGACCGGCACCCAGATCGACATCCAGGACGACGGCACCATCGTCATCGCCTCGGTCAACGCGATCGCCGCGCAGGCGGCCAAGTCGCGCATCGAGCAGATCACCTCGGACGTCGAGCCGGGCCGCATCTACGAGGGCAAGGTCGCCAAGATCATGGACTTCGGCGCGTTCGTGACCATCCTGCCGGGCAAGGACGGCCTGGTGCACGTCTCGCAGATCTCCAGCGAGCGCGTGGAGAAGGTCTCCGACAAGCTCAAGGAAGGCGACGTGGTCAAGGTCAAGGTGCTGGAAGTGGACAAGCAGGGCCGCATCCGCCTGTCGATCAAGGCGGTGGAAGAAGACGCCGCCGCAGGTGTGCCGGCCGCCGAGTAATCGGCCGTCGCAACCGGGCTGTACAGAAAGCGGGCTTCGGCCCGCTTTCTTTTTGTCCCGATGGCAGGGACGGCCGGCGGCACCGTGCGGGGCTGCTGGCGAACGTCGACTGCCGGATTCTCGCCCTGGCTGCCGCCTCATGAGGCAATGCGCCACGGTGGGCGGGCACGGCTCAATGCGCGTGGTCGTGCCTGGGACGGCCGTAGAGCTCGCGCAGTTCGTCCTTGGCGCGTTCCAGTACCCGGCGCTGGCCGGCATCCAGGTGCTTGCCGGCGCGGTTGATGTAGAAGGTCAGCATCGACATCGCCGAGCGGTAGGGCTCGGCCTTGCGGCGCGAACTGTGCTCGGCCGAGCGCTTGAGCGAGCGGGCGATCGAGCGCGGGTCGTCGCGTTCGAACACGCCCGGCACCAGGTCCATGGCGTTGCTGGTTTCGGTGACGTGCTGCGACCAGCGCGCCGGTTGGCGCTTGCCGCCGGTCTTGGCCTGTCCTGTCGTCATTGAGCTGCCTCCTCGTATCGTCGGAATGGCCTGTCCGGGACGTGGGTAGGCCCCTTGAGACCGTGCCACGGGACGTCCGGGTTGGCGAGGCACCCCGGGGCATGACCCCGGCCCGCGCGTTGAATCAATGCCGGGCATGCGCCTCGCGGGTATGTGCGGCTTTGCGCGCCGCCGCCGAACGGCCTGCCGCGCCCTTGGTGCGGGCGGCCTTCGTGGCCGCTGCCGAGCGGTCGGCGCTGCTGCGCTTGCTCGCGGCCTGCTTGGTCTGGCTGGACAGCGCCGACTTCGAGGCGGTGGACTTGCTGGCCTTCTTCAAGGTCTTCTTCACCGCCTTGGAGCGGGTCGCCGAGGTCTTCCTGGCGGGCTGCTTGCCGGCCTCGTTGTCCTTGGCCGCCTTGCGCCTGGTCTCGGCCGATGCCGTCTTGGAGGCGGGAACCTCCACGCCCGCCCGGCGCGCCTTGGACAAGCCGATGGCGATCGCCTGCTTGGTCGACTTGGCACCATGCTTGCCCTCGCGGACGTGGTCGATCTCCTCGTGGACGAACTCGCCGGCCTGGGTGCCGGGGGATTTGCCGGCGCGCTTGTCGCGCCGGGCGCGTTCGACGGTCTTCTTCTCCGGCATCGGGCTTCTCCCTGTGGACGGGTGGGACTTCGGCCTCGCGCGGCGGGACCATGTGCCGCACACGCTAGCCATGCCGGCGTAAATGCCCCGCCAATGGATCGCGGTCGCTTCTTCACGCCGCATGGGCATGAATGGCCGCCAGCGCGGCGTTTCGCGGATGCCGGTGCGACATTGCCCGGATGGTCGCCAAGCCCCATGTTGCAGAGGTGTCCACGCCCCCGCCAACGCCCGCATCCGTGCTCGAGCGCTTCCATCCGGCGGTCGCCGGATGGTTCGCGCGCACGTTCGCCGCGCCCACGGCGGCGCAGGCGGCGGCGTGGCCGGCGATCGGCCGAGGCCGGCACGCATTGGTGGCCGCGCCGACCGGCTCGGGCAAGACCCTCACCGCCTTCCTCAGCGCGATCGACGCGCTGGTGCGCCGCGGCGTGGCCGAGGGCGGGTTGCCCGACCGCACCGAGGTGGTCTACGTCTCGCCGCTGAAGGCGCTGTCCAACGACATCCGCCTCAACCTGGAGACGCCGCTGGCCGGCATCCGCGCCGAACTGGCGGCGCTGGGCCTGGCCGATATCGAGATCCGCGCCGCGGTGCGCACCGGCGACACTCCGCAACGCGAGCGCGCGCAGGCGCGCCGGCGGCCGCCGCACATCCTGGTGACCACGCCCGAATCGCTGTACGTGCTGCTGGGCTCGGAATCCGGGCGCGAATCGCTGCGCCACGTGCGCACGCTGATCGTCGACGAGATCCATGCGGTGGCCGGCAACAAGCGCGGCAGCCACCTGGCGCTGTCGCTGGAGCGGCTGCAGCAGCTGGCGGAGCAGCCCATCGTCCGCATCGGCCTGTCGGCCACGCAGCAGCCGATCGAGGAGGTGGCGCGCTTCCTGGTTGGTGCGAACGCGGTGCGCGCGGACGGCACGCCCGACTGCGAGATCGTCGACATCCCGCTGCAGGGCCGGCGCGACCTGGCGCTGGTGCTGCCGCCCACGTCGCTGGCGTCGGTGATGTCTGGCGACCAGTGGCGGCAGGTCTACGAGCAGGTCGCCGCGCTGGTGCGCGAGCACCGCACCACGCTGGTGTTCGTCAACACCCGGCGCATGGCCGAGCGCGCGGCGCGGCACCTGGGCGAGCTGCTGGGCAAGGACGCGGTGGCCGCCCACCACGGCAGCCTGGCGCGCGATGCGCGGCTGCTGGCCGAGCAGCGGCTCAAGGCCGGCGAGCTGAAGGTGCTGGTGGCCACCGCCTCGCTGGAGCTGGGGCTGGACATCGGCGAGGTCGACCTGGTGTGCCAGCTCGGCTCGCCGCGCTCGATCTCGGCATTCCTGCAGCGCGCCGGCCGTGCCGGCCACCATGTCGGCGGCGTGCCCAAGGCGCGGCTGTTCCCGCAGACCCGCGACGAACTGGTCGAATGCGCGGCGCTGCTCGACTGCGTGCGCCGCGGCGAATTGGACACGCTGCACGTCCCCGAGGCGCCGGCCGACGTGCTGGCGCAGCAGATCGTGGCCGAGGTCGCCTGCCGGGAGTGGGGCGAGGACGCCCTGTACGGACTTGTGCGCCGCGCCTGGCCGTATGCGCGGCTGCCGCGCGCCGAATTCGATGCGGTGGTGAAGATGCTGTCCGAGGGCTTCGCCACCCGCCATGGCCAGCGCGCCGGCTACCTGCACCGCGACGCCGTGCACCGCCGCCTGCGTGCGCGCCGTGGCGCACGCATGGCCGCGCTCACCTCCGGCGGCACCATCCCCGAGACCGGCGACTACACCGTGGTGCTGGAGCCGCAGGCCGAGGTGATCGGCACGGTCAACGAGGACTTCGCGGTGGAAAGCCTCACCGGCGACGTGTTCCAGCTCGGCAACGCCAGCTACCGCATCCTGCGGGTCGAGGCCGGGCGCATGCGCGTGGAGGACGCCAAGGGGCTGCCGCCCAACATCCCGTTCTGGATGGGCGAGGCGCCGGGCCGCAGCGATGCGCTGTCGGCCGGCCTGTCGCGGCTGCGCGAGGAGATCGCCACGCGGGCGCGGGCCGAGGGCCGCGACGGCGCGCAGGCCTGGCTGACCGGCGTGCTCGGCCTGGATGACGAATCCGCGCGCCAACTGCTCGACTACCTGCTGCGCGGCGCCGCCGAACTCGGCGCCATGCCGACCCGGCAGTGCATCGTGCTGGAGCGCTTCTTCGACGCCAGCGGCGGCATGCAGCTGGTGATCCACAGCCCCTACGGCAGCCGCCTCAACCGCGCCTGGGGATTGGCGCTGCGCAAGCGCTTCTGTCGCACCTTCAACTTCGAACTGCAGGCGGCGGCGACCGAGGACGCCATCGTGCTGTCGTTGTCCACCAGCCACAGCTTCCCGCTGGCGGACGTGGCCCGCTACCTGCATTCGTCCTCGGCGCGCGAGGTGCTGGTGCAGGCGCTGCTGGATGCGCCGCTGTTCGGCGCGCGCTGGCGCTGGAACGC
>JAFADB010000243.1 GCA_023425225.1 Pseudomonadota bacterium | reverse complement strand
GCCTCGTCGATGCGCGGGGCCTGGCTGGTGGGGCCGATGAACAGCCCGGAGAACAGGTAGGACATGGCCGGATGGCGCTGCCAGTGCAGGATCAGCGACTTGAGCAGGTCCGGGCGGCGCAGGAACGGGCTGTCGGCCGGGGTGGCGCCGCCGACCACCACGTGGTTGCCGCCGCCGGTGCCGGTGTGGCGGCCGTCGATCATGTACTTGTCGGTGCCCAGCCGGGTCTGGCGGGCCTCCTCGTAGATCGCCTCGGTGGTGTCCACGCACTGGCGCCAGTTCGCCGCCGGGTGGATGTTGACCTCGATCACGCCCGGGTCCGGTGCCACCCGGATCACGTTCAGGCGCGGGTCCTGCGGCGGCGGATAACCCTCGATCTGCACCGGCAGGCCGAGCCGGCGCGCGGCGTCCTCGGCGGCGGCGACCAGCTCCAGATAGTCCTCCAGCGATTCCACCGGCGGCAGGAACACGCTCAGGTGGCCCTCGCGCGGCTCCACCGACAGCGCGGTGCGCACCGCGCCGCCGATCTCGCCCAGCTCCTGCTCCACCCGCAGCTGCTGCTGGCCGTCGGCGGCGGTGAACGAGGCGGCAGCCTGCGCCGGCACCTGCAGCGGCACGGTTTCCACGGCCGGCGGCGGCTGCCGCGGCGGCAACGGTCCGCGCTCGACCGCCGGATCGACCGGCACCACGTAGGGATAGTCGGCCGGGCGGATGTGCGGCAGCGTGCCCAGCGGCAGGCGGTAGCCGACCGGGGAGTCGCCCGGCACCAGGAACAGCTTGCCGCGGCGGGTGGTCCAGCGCTCGCTGTGCCAGTGCCCCTGCGGCTGTGCGCGGCTGTTCCAGCGCTGCACCGGCAGCACGTAGCCGGACGGCTCGGTCAGCCCGCGCTCGAACACCCGCACCATGCGGCTGCGCGCCTCGGCGTCCTCCAGCTGCGGGTTGGACGGGTCCACGTTCTCGGGCAGGTTGCCTTCCTTGAGCAGCCACTCGGCCGGGTCCTCGTAGGCCGGCGCGACCATGTCCGCGGCGATGCCCAGGTCGCCGGCGATCGCCTGCAGCAGCCGCTGCGCGTCGTCGCCGGCGATCGGCTGGCGGTTGTCCTCGCGCGCGATCAGCTCCGGGTCGGCCCAGATCGGTTCGCCGTCCTTGCGCCAGTACAGCGAGAAGGTCCAGCGCGGCAGCGTCTCGCCCGGGTACCACTTGCCCTGGCCGTAGTGCAGGAAGCCGCCGGGGGCGAAGCGCTCGCGCAGCCGGCGGATCAGCGCATCGGCCCTGGCGCGCTTGGTGGGGCCGACCGCATCGGTGTTCCACTCGCCGGACTCGAAGTCGTCGATCGAGATGAAGGTCGGTTCGCCGCCCATGGTCAGGCGCACGTCCTGCGCCTGCAGCGCGGCATCGACCGCCTCGCCGAGCGCGTCCAGCGCCTGCCACGATTCCTCGGAGAATGGCCTGGTGATGCGCGGGTGCTCGGCCACCCGCGACACCTGCATGTCGAAGCGGAACTCGACGTTGGCCTGCCCGGTGTAGCCGCCGCTGATCGGCGCGGCGTTGCGGTAGTGCGGGGTCGCCGCCAGCGGGATGTGGCTCTCGCCGGTCAGCAGGCCCGAGGTCGGGTCCAGGCCGATCCAGCCGGCGCCGGGCAGGTAGACCTCGGCCCAGGCGTGCAGGTCGGTGAAGTCGTGGTCGGTGCCGGGCGGGCCGTCGAGCGCGACCAGGTCCGGCTTGAGCTGCACCAGGTAGCCGGAGACGAAGCGTGCGGCCAGGCCCAGGTGGCGCAGCACCTGCACCAGCAGCCAGCTCGAATCGCGGCAGGAGCCGGACTTGAGCGCCAGCGTCTGCTCCGGCGTCTGCACCCCTGACTCCAGCCGGATCACGTAGCCGATCTCGTGCTGCAGGCTGGCGTTGAGCGCGACCACGAAATCGACGGTGTTGCGCGGGGTGCGGTCGATGCGATCGAGGAAGGCCTGCAGCAGCGGCCCGGCCGGCTCGGGCACCCGGTAGATCGACAGGTCCGGGGCGATGTCCTCCGGATAGCGGAACGGCCACTGCTCGGCCACTTCCTCGACGAAGAAGTCGAACGGGTTGTAGACCGTCATGTCGGCGACCAGGTCGACCTCGATCTTCAGCTCGGTCACCGGCTCGGGGAACACGAACCGCGCCAGGAAGTTGCCGTACGGGTCCTGCTGCAGGTTGACGAAATGCTGCGCCGGGCCGACGCGCAGCGAATGGCTCAGCACCTTGGTGCGCGAGTGCGGCGCCGGCCGCAGCCGGATCACCTGCGGGCCGAGCACGACCGGACGGTCGTACAGGTAGTGGGTCAGATGGTGGACCGCGGCGTGGATGGCCATGCTTGCCCTGTCGGTCGGCCAGTGGGGGGCCGGTCGCTGCAGATTACACGGCAATCGTGCAGCCGGCCGCACGCCCCGGCGCCCCAGCCGGCATCACGGCAGCCAGTGGTCCACCAGCAGGAACGCGAACAGCGCCATCAGGTAGACGATCGAGTAGCCGAACATGCGCATCGGGAAGAACTCGTCCGGCGGGTCGAGCATGCGCCACGCGTACCACAGGAACACCGCGTCCAGCACCAGCGCGCCGCCCAGGTAGAACATCCCGCACATGCCCACCGCCACCGGCAGCAGCGTCACCACGGCGAGCATCACCGTGTACAGCAGGATCTGCCGGCGCGTGTATTCCACGCCATGGGTCACCGGCAGCATCGGGATCGAGGCCTTGGCGTAGTCGGCGCGGCGGAAGATCGCCAGCGCCCAGAAGTGCGGCGGCGTCCACACGAAGATGATCAGCACCAGCAGCGAGGCGTAGGCCCAGTCCCACTCCCCGCGCATGCCGGTGATCGCCGCCCAGCCCAGCAGCGGCGGGGTGGCGCCGGCCAGCCCGCCGATGACGATGTTCTGCGGCGTGGCGCGCTTGAGGTAGACCGTGTAGATCACCGCGTAGCCGATCAGCGAGCCGAAGGTCAGCACCGCGGTGATCACGTTCACCCACAGCACCAGGATCGCCATCGACAGCGCCGTCAGCACGCCGGCGAACACCAGCACCTGCCACGGCCTGACCTTGCCCACCACCAGCGGCCGCCACGAGGTGCGCGCCATCTGCGCGTCGATCTTGGCGTCGAGCAGCTGGTTGATCGCCGCCGCGCCGGCGGCCGACAGCCAGATGCCGACGAAGCCGAGCAGCCCGGCGCGCACCTGCTCGGCATCAGGCAGGCCGGGGATCGCCAGGCACATGCCCACCAGCGAGGTGAACACGATCAGCGCCACCACCTTGGGCTTGGTGAGGTCCCAGTAGTCGCGGGCGGTGGCGCTCATGCCGGCTCCGGGGCGCGCATGCGCGCCAGCAGCGACACCAGCACGAACAGCAGCGCTACCGCGCCGGCGTTGTGCAGCACCGACACTTCCAGCGGCAGCGCCAGCTTGACGTTGAGGATGCCCAGCGCGACCTGCACCACCAGCAGCAGCACCAGTCCGGCGGCCCAGCCGCGCATGCCCGGCTGCCGTCCCAGCCGCAGCGCCAGCCACAGCAGGTAGGCCACCGCCACCACTGCCATCATGCGATGCCCCATCTGGATGGCGATGCGCGCTGCGCCGTCGAGCACGCCGCCCTCGTAGTCCACGCCGATGCCGCGCCACAGGGTGAAGCCCTCGCGGAAGTCGTGCGGCGGCCACCAGCGGCTCACGCACTTGGGGAAATTGTCGGCCGACCAGCTGCCGCCGCCGCAGGCCAGCGCGGCGTAGTTGGCGCTGACCCAGCCGCCGAGCGCGATCTGCAGGCCGAGCAGCAGCAGGCCGAGCCTGAGCAGCCACTTCCAGCGCGCTGCATCGGCCATCACGATCGGCAGGTGGGTGGCGCGCCAGGCCATCCACACCAGCAGGGCGAAGGTGACCATGCCGCCGAGCAGGTGGCCCATCACCACGATGGGCTTGAGCAGCCAGGTCACCGTCCACATGCCCAGGAGCGCCTGGAACACGATCATCGCCAGCGCCAGCGCGCCCACCCGCGACAGGTCGCTGTTGGACCAGCGCAGCGCCGCCAGCAGCAGGATCGCCTCGCCGCCCAGCGCCAGCACGCTGGCCAGCACGTGCTCGCCGCGCATGTACAGCGGGATGCCCAGCGCCACCAGCACCAGCGCGCCGACCACCTGGGTCACCCCCAGCCTGCGCCGGCGCGCCGACAGCACCGCCAGCATCAGGATCTCCAGGCTCAGGAAGCCGGCCAGGAAGCGGTGCACCTGCTCGCGCCAGGCCTTGTGCGTCTCCAGCGGGCGGATCTGCGTGGCGGCGTGGTCGAGCACCTCGTGCGGCGCCTGCGGCCAGGCGATGCGGCCGTAGCAGGTGGGCCAGTCCGGGCAGCTCAGGCCGGCATCGGACAGGCGCACGAACGAGCCGAACACGATGGTGCCGGCGGTGGCCAGCACCGCCAGCCAGGCCATGCGGTGGAAATGCCGGAACAGCGCCGGCCGTGCGAGCAGGTTCATCGGGGGAGGCTCACTTGAGTTTCAGCAGCTTCGCCAGGTCCGCGCGCAGCCCGGCCGGATCGAAGCCGGGGGCGTAGCGCAGGATCACGAAGCCGTTGGGATCGATCACGTACACCGGCGTGCCGGCCGGGTCGGCGGCGCGCGGCAGCGCGGCCAGCAGCGCGGGATCGGGCCGCAGCGAGTGCAGCGCCGACATCGCCGCCAGGTCCGCCGGCGGCGTGCCGATCCACAGCACCTGCACGTGGTCGGCGCGATGGCCCAGCAGTTGCCAGACCTTGTCCAGGTCGCCGGCCAGGGCACGGCAATCGGCGGCGCAGTCCGGCGGGGGCGCCAGCGCGATGCGCCAGATGCGCGCGGCCGGCTCCCAGGCATAGGCGCCGCCATTGCCCCGCAGCGGAGCCAATGCGCGCAGATCGCCCGGCGGCGACAGCAGCTCGCCGTGGTTGCGGTGCCCGGCCGGCTGCCAGCCGGAAAAACGCAACACGCCGGCCACCAGCATCGAGCCGAAGAACAGCGCGAACAGGGCGATCAGCATCAGGCGGCCGCGTCGGGAGGGCTGCCCTGGGGCCGGTACGGAGGACGTCATGGGCGTGATTTTCTCATGCCCCGGCGATCAGCGCCCGCTTCCACGGGGCCCTGCGAAGGTCATGGCGCAGGTCCAGGCGACCGGCGGCGGCGCCATTCCAGCACCAGCGCCAGTACCAGCACCGCCAGCGCCAGCCCGAACCACTGCACCGCATAGGCCAGATGCCGCGCCGGCGGCAGCGTGTTCGGTAGCAGGTCGAGATCGCGGGCATATCCCAGGTGCAGCGCCGGATCCAGGCGCAGCACCTGCGACGAAAGGTCGCACCCCAGCGCCTTGCCGATCGCCTGCAGGTCGAGGCGGCTGGCCAGCCAGTGCCCCGGCACGTCCGTCGGCGCGAGTGCCGGCCCCATCGCCAGTCCCGCGGAGGGCGGCGCGGCCAGCAGTCCGCGCACGCGCATACCGCCGGCCAACGGCGCCAGTTGCGGCAGGCGGCGGTCGCCCGGCAACGGCAGCCACCCCAGGTCGACCAGCAACGGCTGCGCCGCGCCGGTTGCGAGGAACGGCTGGTAGACGCGGATGCCGGCCTGCCCCTGGTGCAGCTGGTTGTCCAGCAGCACCAATGCGGGCAGGAAACGGCCCTCGCCCTGCACCCAGCGCAGTGCCGGCCGCGCCCGCAACGCATCGGCCAGGCCCCACTCCCGTTCGCGCACGTGCTCCGCCTGTTCCAGCAGCGCCTGCTTGTACTGCATGCGCTGCAGCTGCCAGTGCCCGAGCAGGCTGAATGCCACGATGGCGGCAAGCGCCACGGTCCAGCCGATCGCCCGCGTGTGCTGCCGCGTCATGACAAACGCCGCCGGAACCGCTGCAATGCCCGCCTCACCCGCATCGGTGCGCCCGCATGATGAACGATTCGCTCAAGACCCTGCTGGTGGTGGCGTTCCTGCTCGTCATCGTGTGGAACCTCGGCGCCGGGCTGTACTACCTGCTGGTGGACCGCGGCCAGAGCAAGCGCACCGTCAATGCCCTCACCCGCCGCATCGCGGTCTCGGTGGCGCTGATCGTGCTGGTGATCGTCGGCATCTGGACCGGCGCGATCAGGCCGCACGGGATCTGAGGCTGGGATCGACGATTCTGGTTGGCCGGCTCAGCCTCCACCGGACACCAGTCCCGCTTGCCGCGCTACAGCACATACACGAACAGGAACAGCGCCAGCCACACCACGTCGACGAAGTGCCAGTACCACGCTGCCGCCTCGAACGCGAAATGGTTGTCGCGGGTGAAGTGCCCCTTGGCCGCGCGCGCCCACATCACCGCCAGCATGATCGTGCCCAGCAGCACGTGCGCGCCGTGGAAGCCGGTGAGCATGAAGAAGGTGGAACCGTAGATGCCCGAGCCCAGGGTCAGGTTGAGCTCGCGGTAGGCGTGCAGGTACTCCTCGCCCTGCAGCACCAGGAACGCCACGCCCAGCACCACGGTGACCGCCAGCCATGCCAGCAGCGCGCCGCGGCGCCCGGCCTTGAGCGCGTGGTGGGCGATGGTGAGGGTGACGCCGGAACTGAGCAGGATCAGCGTGTTGAACAGCGGCAGCCCCCACGCCGGGATGGTCTGGAACGGGCCGCCGATGGCGCCGGGTCCATTGGTCGGCCAGGCCGCCGAGTAGCCCTGCCACAGCAGCTCGTTGGTCATCGCGCCGTCGCCGGCGCCGCCCAGCCACGGCAGGCCGAGGGTGCGGGTGTAGAACAGCGCGCCGAAGAAGGCGCCGAAGAACATCACCTCCGAGAAGATGAACCACACCATCCCCATGCGGAACGAGCCGTCCACCTGGCGGTTGTAGCGGCCGGCCTCCGATTCGCGCACCACGTCGCCGAACCACATGAACAAGGTGGCCACCAGCATCGCGATGCCGACGAAGAAGGTCCACTTGCCCCAGGCCGCGTCGTTGAGCCAGCTGGCCACGCCGACCATCGTCACCAGCATCGCGATCGAGCCGGCGAACGGCCAGCGGCTCTGGGCCGGGACGTAGTAGACGTGGGCATCGTGCGTCGGCTGGCTCATGGTGGGCATTCCGTTTCTAGGGATTCGCTCGGGGCGATGCATGCGCGGCGCCGGCCGGCATGGCGCCGGGCAGCTCCGCGGTCAGCGCATCGTTGCGGTAGAAGGTGTAGGACAGCGTCAGCACGTGCACGTCGGCCGGCAGGTTGGGATCGACGATGAAGCGCACCGGCAGCGGCCGCTGCTCGCCCGGCTCCAGCGTCTGCGCGGTGAAGCAGAAGCACTCGGTCTTGTTGAAGTAGCCCGAGGCGCGTGCCGGCGCCACCGACGGCACCGCGCTGCCGACCACCGCGTCCGGCCCCTCGTTGCGGGCGTAGTACTCGGTCTGGTTCAGCTCGCCCGGCACCACGTCCATCGACTGCCGGGCCGGATGGAACGACCACGGCAGGCGCGAGTTCACCCCGCCGTCGAACTCCACCCGCACGGTGCGCCTGCCCGCCGCCGGCGCGGCCTGCGCGGTGCTGGCCGGCCCGCGCTCCAGGCGGATGCCGAACACCTTCTCGCAGGCGATGCGGTACAGCGGCACCAGCGAGAAGGTCAGCACGAACACCGCCACGGCCACGCCGACCAGCCGGCCGATGCCGCTGCCGCGGGCCGGGCGCGCCGGGCCGCTCATCGCCCGATCACCCCGGACAGGATGAAGCCGGCATACACCGCCAGCGCGATCGCGCCGACGATCCATGCCGTGCGCACCGCGCGGCGCTGGCGCTGCTGCAGTTCCGTGGACGGGCGCGGCGCACGGGCCATCGTCAATGCCCCACGTCGCCGTGCGCCAGGTCGCCCGGGCGGATCACCGGCGGCACGGTGAAGGTATGCGCCGGCGCCGGCGACGGCACCGTCCACTCCAGCCCGCGCGCGTATTCCCAGGCGCGCGCGCCGGCCGGGGCGCCGCTGCGCAGCGAGGCCAGGAGGATGCCGGCCATCAGGAACGGGGTGACGAACATGCCGAACGCGCCGATCGAGCTGACCAGGTTCCAGTCGGCGAACACCACGTTGTAGTCGGGAATGCGCCGCGGCATGCCGGCCAGGCCGAGGAAGTGCTGCGGGAAGAACAGCAGGTTGACGAACACCATCGTCCACCAGAAGTGGAACTGCGCCCATTTCTCGCTGTACATGCGCCCGGTCCACTTCGGCCACCAGTAGTACACCGCGGCGATCAGCCCGAACACCGCGCCGGTGACCAGCACGTAGTGGAAGTGCGCGACCACGAAGTAGGTGTCGTGGTACTGGAAGTCGGCCGGCACGATCGCCAGCATCAGCCCGGAGAAGCCGCCGATGGTGAACAGGACCACGAACGCCACCGCCCACAGCATCGGCGCCTCGAAGGTCAGCGAGCCCTTCCACATCGTGCTGACCCAGTTGAACACCTTCACCCCGGTCGGCACCGAGATCAGCATGGTGGCGAACATGAAGTAGATCTCCCCGCCCAGCGGCATGCCCACGGTGAACATGTGGTGGGCCCAGACGATGAAACTCAGGAAAGCGATCGCCGCGGTGGCGTAGACCATCGCCTGGTAGCCGAACAGCGGCTTGCGGCTGAAGGTGGGGATGATCTCGCTGATCACGCCGAACGCCGGCAGGATCATGATGTACACCTCCGGGTGGCCGAAGAACCAGAAGATGTGCTGGTACATCACCGGGTCGCCGCCGCCGGCGGCGTTGAAGAAGCTGGTGCCGAAGAACTTGTCGGTCAGCAGCATGGTCACCGCGCCGGCCAGCACCGGCATCACCGCGATCAGCAGGAACGCGGTGATCAGCCAGGCCCAGCAGAAGATCGGCATCTTCAGCAGGTCGATGCCCGGGGCGCGCATGTTGAGCACGGTGGCGATGATGTTGATCGCACCCATGATCGAGCTGATGCCGGCCACGTGGATGGCGAACACGCTGAAGGCCACGTTGTAGCCGCCCTGCAGCGACAGCGGCGGGTACAGCGTCCAGCCCGAGGCCGGCGCGCCGCCGGGCAGGAACAGCGTCAGTAGCAGCATGGTGAAGGCCACCGGCAGCAGCCAGAACGACCAGTTGTTCATCCGCGGCAGCGCCATGTCCGGGGCGCCGATCTGCAGCGGGATCATCCAGTTGGCCAGGCCGACGAAGGCCGGCATCACCCCGCCGAAGATCATCACCAGCGCATGCACGGTGGTCATCTGGTTGAAGAACTCGGGCTTGACGAACTGCAGCCCCGGCTGCGCCAGCTCGGCGCGGATGACCACGCTCATCGCCGCGCCGATCACGAACATCACGAAGGAGAACAGCAGGTACAGCGTGCCGATGTCCTTGTGGTTGGTGGAGAAGAACCAGCGCGCGAAGAAGCCCTGCGGGTGGCCGTGGTGATCGGAATGCTCGGTGGCGGAATAGGACATCGCGGGTGGGCCTCTTCGGATCTTGCGGTCGGGACGCGGGCGGGCGTGGAGCGCCGTCAGTCGGCCATGGCAGAGGCGGCATCGGTGCCGGCCGCCTGCGCCGGATCGTCCGCGGCCTGCTCCGACTGCGATTGGGCCGGCTCGGGTTGCGGCGGCGGCGATTTGCGCGCCGCCAGCCAGCGGCGGAATTCCTCCTTGGGCACCGCCTCGACCACGATCGGCATGAAGCCGTGGTCCTTGCCGCACAGCTCGGCGCACTGGCCGCGATAGACGCCGGGCACCTCGATGTTGGTCCAGGCCTCGTTGACGATGCCGGGGATGGCGTCCTGCTTCCAGCCCAGCGCCGGCACCCACCACGAATGGATCACGTCGTCGGCGGTGATGACGAAGCGCACCTTGGTGTCCACCGGCAGCACCAGGCGGTTGTCCACGTCGAGCAGGTAGTGCGGATCGCTGGCCAGGGTCGGCCGCGTGCCGTCCTGGCGGATGCGGTCGGAACGGCGGTCCAGGCGGCTGGTGAAGGCCACGTCCTCGCCCAGGTACTCGTACTTCCACATCCACTGGTAGCCGGTGACCTTGACCGTGAGCTCGGATTCGCGGGTGTCGTACATGGCGATCAGCTTGGCGGTCGCCGGCCATGCCATCGCCACCAGGATCACCACCGGGACCGCCGTCCACACGATCTCGGCGCGGGTGTTGTGGCTGAACTGCGCGGCCACCGCGCCCCTGGAGCGGCGGAACTTGAAGATCGCGTAGGCCATCGCGCCGAACACGATCGCGCCGATCGCCACGCATACCCACAGCGCCACCATGTGCGCCTCCCAGGCCATGCGCGCGGTATGGGTGACGCCCTTGCCCATGTTCAGCTGCCATGGCTTGGGATCGGCCGACTGCGCCCACGCCACCGACGCGAGCAGGGGCCACGCCAGCGCCGCCATGCCTGCTACCCCTCGTACCACGCCCCGCCCTGCGCGCTGCCTCATTGCCTAGACCCCTTGGTGTCGTCGGTTGCGGCCCTCGGCGGCCGCCAGCAAGCTTCTCAATGTGTCCAACAGTTGGTGGCGCTCGCCCGGCCCGAGGAAACCGCCCACCTCGATCTGGCGGCCGCTGCAGCCCAGCACGATCCGGCCCTCGCGCTCGTGCAGCCGCACCCAGTGCGGATGCGCGCGGAACGCCGGCGGCTGGACGCCATCGAGCACGACCTCGACGCTGTCCGGCCGCACCCGGATTTCCTCGGCATGCTCGCCGTCGCGCCACAGCCAGCGCAGCGCAACCGCCACCAGCACGCTATACAGCAAGGCGAACACCGGCGCGAACACATTGCCGGTGTTCCAGCCGAGCACGGCCACCAGCCACATCATCCCGGCCAGTGCCAGGAACAGCCAAACGAACTGCCGCGCCTGCAACGCGCGCTGCGGTCGCAACCGCAACTGCGCGCCGGTACCCTGCGGAGAAAACGGAAGTACTTCGATCATCCCGGCATCCGCGTTTGCCGGCCGAAGCCGTTGCCCGGATGGTATGCCCGCGACCGCAAAGCGGCAAGCGACTGATTAATCAAGGAAATTTGCTGCGATGCAACGTGGAATCGCGCAGCCGCGGTGATGTCGACGTAGTCTGCAGCGGCAGTCGCCCATGCGCATGCTCGTGCTGGGGGAAAGCTGCACCCGTCATCCCCGCATGGCACCCAGTCTCTTCGACCACGGGGCACGATCAGGGATGCATCTGCTCCCGCCTGACGGGAGGTACCGATGAGCCTGTCCGGACTTGATCCGGGGGGATCGGCCTTGCCCGAAACATCGCGGAACCCGCGCAACAGCGCCATCATCCGGCGCTGCGCGCCACCTTCTCCCGCATGCGGGAGAAGGGAGAGGCAGCCCATCGCGATCGTGCAACAGCGCTGCCTCGCGCTTCGCTGGCGAGGCAAACAATACCTACGATTCCAGCAGGATCACCGTCCTGCGCAGACCGGGAGCCCCGTCCGCGGATCGGACCACGGAAAACGAGAAGCCCCGCCGGAGCGGGGCTTCTCGCATCGATCAAGCCGGCGTTCTCAGAACTTGTAGTTGACCGAGGCCGCCAGCACGTCGCCGACCACGTCGTAGCTGCCGGCCAGCGTGCTGCCGTAGGACGAGGTCAGGTCGATGCTCGGGTCGCTGGTGAACAGATGCGTGTAGCCGAAGTTGTACTCGGCGCGCTCCGACGGGGCCCAGCTCAGGCCCAGCGACACCCACTTGCGGCTGGCGTCGGGCACCCGCACGTCGCGGTGCGCCGCGCTGGTCGGGGTCTGGTCGTAGGCCAGGCCGCCACGCAGGGTCACCGTGTCGCTCAGGCGGTAGTCGGCACCGAGCGAGACGAAGGTGGTGTCGTGGTAGTGGAACTCCAGCGGCAGCTGCTGTCCCGACTCCAGGTTCACCAGCACGCGGTCGAACTTGCTCCACGCGGTGCGGGTGACGTCGGCCATCACCGTCCACTGGTCGTTGAAGCTGTGGGTGAAGCTGGCGGTGGCCGAAGCCGGCAGGGTGATGGTGGCGCGGCCCTTGGAATCGACGAACAGGCCCTGCGAGCGCAGCACCGCCAGCGCCTGGGTGCCCGCCGTGCTGTCGGCGGTGAAGGTCGCCTTGCCGCCGGTGATCTTGTGCTCGACCTCGGAACGGTAGGTGAAGCCGATGTGGGTGTTCTCGTCGACGCTGAACAGGGCGCCCAGGGTGTAGCCGACTTCGGTGTTGTGGCCCTTGATGCGGTTGAAGCCGTCGGCGCTGCCCGGAGTGAAGCCCGGCACCCGACCGTAGAGCGCCGCGCCCAGATCCATCGCGCCGCTCAGGTCCACGTCCAGGCGCTCGGCGAACACGCTGGCGCCGAAGGACACGTAGGGATTGACGTCGTAGGAGAACGACAGCCCGGCGTCGACCGCCTGCAGCTCGGTCTTGATGCCGTGGTAGCGGCCGACCCAGTCGCGGTCGTATTCGGTCTTGAAGCCGAATGGCACGGTCAGCGAGGCGCCCAGGTGCATGTTGTCGTTCTCGCCGAACGGCAGGTGGAAATAGCCCGCCGGGACCGGGGCGATCATGCCGGCGTCGCCGCCGTTGCCGCCGGAGATGGGGGCGCCGGTACCGGGACCGGTCGGGCCGACGTGGTTGCCGCCCTCGCCCTGGTACTTGGCCGAGAAGCTGATGGCGCTGACATCGAACTGGAACTGGCGGCCATCGAGCTGGCGCATGGCCGCCGGATTGACGGCGATCACCGAGGCATCGCCCGGCGCGCTGGCCGAGCCGGCGAAGGCGCGGCCCAGGCCCTTGGCGCTGTTTTCCTTCAGCTGGAAGGCGGCACCGTGTGCCTGGCCAAAGGCCAGAGCCGCGGCAATGCCGGTCGCGACCGCGGTGACGCGGACGAAATTGGAAGCGTTCTGCATGTCTATTGCTCTCCGGTTAAGCGTTAAGTGCCTGTGGCGCGTCTGCATGCCGCGTGCGTTCACCGCCCGCGGTCATGCGCCGGAGTCCCCTCCCGACATACGACGCCGTATGCAGTATAGCGGGCGCCGTTAACCAAACAATAACGACGTTGGTCGAGTATTGCCGGACGGATTGCGCCTGCATTCAGGCCCGTGAATTCTAGCCGTCGCGATTGCGGCAAGCTATTGCGATGTTCGTTTCCATCCCTTCACGCAAACGCAGTTCGCCGCGATGGGCCACCCCGCTCATCTTCGCGGCGATCTGGCTGGCGTTCCTGTGGTCGATCAGCAAGCCCGACGAGGCGCGCAACAGCCTGTGGCTGGACTGGGGCGCGCTGTCCAGCGGGGTCGGCCACCCGCAGGACTGGATGGCGGCGTTGCGCGACGGCAGCGCGTGGCGCCTGGTCACCGCGCTGTTCCTGCACGCGGACTGGTCGCACCTGCTGGGCAACCTGGTGTTCCTGCTGATCTTCGGCCTGCCGGCCGAACGCGTGCTCGGCCCCTGGCGCATGCTGCTGCTGTTCCTGCTGGGCGGGGCGATCTCCAACCTGGCCGCGATCGTGGCGATCGGCACGCCGGACCGGGTGATCATCGGCGCCAGCGGCGCGGTGTCGGCGTTGATCGGCGCCTACCTGGCGCTGTTCCCGGGGGCGCGGCTGGGCGTGGTGCTGCCGCTGGGCCTGTTCCTGGAATTCGTGCGCGCGCCGGCCTCGCTGCTGATCGGCCTGTGGGCGCTGCTGCAGGTGGTGTTCGCCTACATCGGGCCGGCGTTCGGCATGGTCGCCTGGTCGGCGCACATCGCCGGCTTCCTGTTCGGGGTGGCGTACGGGTTGTACGTGCGGGCCGAGATCGCGCGCAGGCTGCGCCGGCGGCAAGGGTACTGAGTGTCGCAGGTCGCGTGCGCGGTTTCGCGCGCCCCTATAATCGCGCCATGGAAAAACCGCTCTACAAGGTCACCTTCCTCAACCACGGCAAGGTCTACGAGCTGTATGCCCGCCGCGTGGGCAGCAGCCACCTGTGGGGCTTCAACGAAGTGGGCGACTTCGTCTTCGACGTGCACGACGGCATGGTGGTCGACCCCACCGAGGAGCGCCTGCGCGAGGAGTTCGGCAACACCCGCACGCTGCACCTGCCGATGCAGAGCATCGTGCGCATCGAGGAAGTGGAGAAGAAGGGCCAGTCCGCGATCCGCGATGCCGCCACCGGCGAGAAGGTCGTCACTCCTTTCCCCCTGCCCTCACGGCCACGCTGAGACACCATGCGAATCATCATTCCCGACGACTACCAGGACGCAGTGCGCCAGTTGCCCTGCTTCGCGCGACTGCACGGACACGACGTGCGCATCCTGACCGACCACCTCGAAGGCGACGCGCTGGCGCGGGAGCTGCAGGACGCCGAGGCGCTGGTGCTGATCCGCGAACGCACGCGCATCGATGCCGCACTGCTGGACCGGCTGCCGCAGCTGCGCCTGATCAGCCAGACCGGCAAGGTCTCCGGGCACCTGGACCTGGCCGCCTGCAGCGGGCACGGCGTCGCGGTAGCCGAAGGCATCGGTTCGCCGCAGGCGCCGGCCGAGCTGACCTGGGCATTGATCATGGCCGCAAGCCGGCGCCTGCCGGCCTACCTGCAGTCGCTGCACCAGGGCCGCTGGCAGGACGTGGGCGACGCCCGACTCGGGCGCTGCCTGCACGGACGGACGCTGGGCATCTGGAGCTACGGCAAGATCGGCCGCATGATCGCCGGCTTCGGCCGCGCCTTCGGCATGCAGGTGCTGGTATGGGGCGGCGAGGCGTCGTGCGCGCAGGCGCGTGCCGATGGCTACGAGATCGCCGCCAGCCGTGCCGAGCTGTTCGAGCGCAGCGACGTGCTCAGCCTGCACCGGCGGCTGGCCGCCAGCACCCGCCACGACATCGGCGCGCAGGACCTGGCGCGCATGAAGCCCGACGCGCTGCTGGTCAACACCAGCCGCGCCGAGCTGATCGCGCCGGGCGCGCTGCTGGCCGCGCTCGACGCAGGCCAGCCGGGCATGGCGGCGATCGACGTGTTTGAGCACGAGCCGCTCGTCGATGCCGACGACCCGCTGCTGCGCCATCCGGCACTGCTGGCCACGCCGCATCTGGGCTATGTCGAGCAGGACAGCTACGAGCTGTATTTCTCCAGCGCCTTCGACAACGTGCTGGCGTTCGCCGAAGGCCGGCCGTGCAACCTGGCCAATCCGGACGTGCTGGAGCGCCATTCCTCGTAGCAGGTGCAGGCGCTGCGCGTCTGGTCTGTCGGCCTTGGCCGGATGCGGCCTGACTTCCAGGCGCGCGTGCTACTTCCCGTCTCCCACTCATCCCGCTTGTTGAGCCGGTGCTTTGGCGCAGATGCGGTTATGGGACCAGAGCAAAGGCGCCCTCATCCGCCCTTCGGGCACCTTCTCCCGCCAGCGGGAGAAGGAACGTGTCGCGACCTGCTGAACCCTTCCTCGCTTCCCTTCTCCCGCTGTCGGGGGAAGGTGGTGCGCAGCGCCGGATGAGGGCGCTTTCGCGTCTTCTTCCCTTTTCGCAAACAGGAAAAGAGGAAGCAACGGGCAACCGGAAGCCGGGATCAACCAGGCGCCAAAGATCGCCGGAATACTGCGCCCCTACTGCCTCGGCTTCGGCGTAGCCGCCTTGGCCTTCTCCGCGGCCGCGGTGGCGCCGGGGTGCTTGAGTTCGGCCAGCGCCGCGGCGATCGGGCCATCGCCCGGCAGCACGTCGCCGGCGGAATAGCCTTCCGCATTCTCGTCGTCGCCGTGCAGGTGGCCCGGCAGCGTGGCCTCGCTGTAGTCGGCGATGCTGGCCGGTACGTCGTCGTCGCGCTCGTCGGGCTTGAGCACCACGTCGGGCACGATGCCGCTGGCCTGGATCGACTTGCCGCTGGGCGTGTAGTAGCGCGCGGTGGTGAGTTTGACCGAGTCGCCGTTGTCCAGCGGCAGCACCGTCTGCACCGAGCCCTTGCCGAAGGTGCGGCTGCCGACGATGCGCGCGCGGCCGTTGTCGCGCAGCGCGCCGGCCAGCACTTCCGAGGCGCTGGCCGAGCCGGCATCCACCAGCACCACCACCGGCGCGCCGGAAAGCAGGTCGCCCGGGGTGGCGTCGAACTCGGCATCGCTGATCGCGATGCGGCCGCGGGTGCTGACGATCACGCCCTTGTCGAGCAGGTCGTCGGCCACCTGCACCGCCGAGGTCAGCAGTCCGCCGGGGTTGCTGCGCAGGTCGAGCACCAGCCCGCGCAGGGTGCCGCCGGCCTGTGCCTGCAGCTTCTTCACGTTGCCCTGGAAATCGGTGCCGGTGTCGGCCTGGAAGGTGCTGATGCGCACGTAGCCGTAGCCCGGTTCGAGCAGGCGGCTGCGCACGCTGGCCACGCGGATGGTCTCGCGGGTCAGGGTGACGTCGAACGGCTTGTCCACCTTCTCGCGGCTGATGGTCAGCACCACCTTGCTGCCGGGCGCGCCGCGCAGCGGCTCCATCGCCTGCACCGTGCTGATCGGCTTGCCGTCGATGGCGATGATGACGTCGCCGGCACGGATGCCGGCGCGCGCGGCCGGGGTGTCGTCGATCGGCGACACCACCTTGAGTGTGTTGTCCTGCTGCTGCAGCAGTTCCACGCCGATGCCGTCGTAGGCGCCGCTGGCCTGCTCGTCGAAGGCCTGCGCGTCCTCCTTGTCGAAATAGGTGCTGTGCGGGTCCAGGTCCAGCAGCAGGCCGTGGATGGCCGACTGCATCAGCTTCTTGTCGTCCACCGGATCGACGTAGGCCTGCTTGATCGCGTTGTAGACGGCCACGTAACGGCGGATTTCGTCCAGGGGCACCTTGGAGGCGGCGGCCTCGCTCGTGTCCGGATCATCGCCTGTCGCCGCCGGCTGGTCTGCGACCTGCGCCTGCGACCAGCCGGGCAGCGGCACGAGCGCGAGCAGCAGGAAGGCGGCGGACAAGGCTACACGCATGGGGAGCTCCGGAAGGGGGGAAGAAGCGCCTGCCGGCGCGGCCCGACGATTATGCGCGAAGCGCCGCTAAATCCGCGTTGAACCATGCGCCCGGAGCGCGGGAACCGGGGCCCGCGCCGCTCCCGCGGGCCTGCAGGCGGAGCCTCAACGACGCTGCAGCCACGACGACGGATCGACCGGCTGGCCGTTGCGGCGCAACTCGAAGTACAGCGCGGTGACGCCCTGCCCGCCGGAGTTGCCGACCTTGGCCACCGCGTCGCCGCGCTTGACGCGGTCGCCGGCGTCGCGCAGCAGCGAGTCGTTGTGCGCGTACAGGCTCATGTAGCCGTTGCCGTGGTCGACGATCAGGATCATGCCGTAGCCGGTCATCCAGTCGGAGAACACCACGGTGCCGTCGGCCACGGCGGTGACGGTGCTGCCGGCCGGGGCGCCGATCAGCACGCCGCTGGCGGTGCGGCCGTCGGGAAGCTTGCCGCCATAGCGCGCCAGCAGGTTGCCCGACAGCGGCCAGCCCAGCCCGCCGACCTTCGGTGCCGGCGCGTTGGCCACCACCTTCGGCGGCGTGCGCGGTGTACCGGACTTGGCCTGCGCCGCCTGTTCGGCGGCCGCGCGCCTGGCAGCGGCGCGACGCTCGGCC
>JAFADB010000183.1 GCA_023425225.1 Pseudomonadota bacterium | reverse complement strand
TCGTCGTCCTGCCCATGCAGCAGCAGGGCGCGATCGGGCAGCGGCTGGGGTTCGTAGTCGCGGCCGCGCGGGACGGTGCCGACCGGCAGGCCCATCAGCGCGATCGCCGCGGCCGGCGCGCTGGCTTCCAGCCGGCACGCCGCGCGCGCGTAGACGTAGGCGCCGAAGGAGAAGCCGACCAGCGCCAGCGGCAGGTCGGGATATTGCCGGCGCAGCTGCGCGGCGATGGCCAGGGTGTCCTCGGTCTCGCCGATGCCGTGGTCGTATTCGCCTTCGGAGCCGTCGACGCCGCGGAAGCTCGGGCGCACGGCGATCCAGCCGGCAGCGCGTAGCCGGCGCGCGGCGCTGTAGGGGACGATGTGTCGCGGCGAGCCGCCGAGCAGCGGTTGCGGGTGACTGATCAGGGCGATGCCGTGCGGCGCGCCGTCGGGCATGTCCACGGTGATCTGCAGGTTTCCGGCCGGGCCGGGGATGAATGAAGGCATGTGGGGGTTGGCTGGCTGGCCGGCGATCGCCGGCGGGAAACACACGCGGCCGCCGCCGAAGCGCCGGACCGTCGTGCCGGTGGAGAATGTAATGCACATGGCCGGATAGCGGCGTGGAAGGCATCGCGAACGTGCGGTCGCCTGCGCGCTGCCGGCCCGGGCCACGGATGGGGCTCCGCGATTTCCGCATTGGTGACGAGCCGGTCCCGTGGAACGTGTTCTTCTCCGCGGACCGATGTGAGGGGCGGGTGGCAACGATGCTGCGACGTCGCTTGGCAACCACGGGACTTGGATCGTGGCCCCTACCTCTGTTGTGCACTGGCTGTCCCCGCGAGGGCCTGTCTCTTCATCGCAGACAGCAAGAGGCAAGTTCCTTCCCCCGCTTGCGGGGGAAGGTGCCCGAAGGGCGGATGGGGGCTGCCTGAAGCATGGGAAAGCAACAGCAAAAGCTCCCCCCATCCGACGCTGCGCGCCCCCTTCCCCCGCAAGCGGGAGAAGGGGATCCAGGGATTTTCGGATGTGATGGAGAGACAGGCCCGCGCAGGGACGATGGGCTCACGCCCGTGCATGGGCCGTACCAGCTTCGACTTGCAGCTGCCCAGTCCTGCGCCAGTAGTGCGCCTGCGCGAGGACGCCGTCCGTGCGCATTGCGTGCGGGAAAATCGCCGTTGGACACCGGTCGGGTCGAACGCATGGCCGCGGCCTTTGCGCTGCATCATGCCCGCGCCCGCCCGGCCCGTGTAACGTGTAGCCGATCCGCCCGCCCCATGCCCGCCCGATGAGCACGTACCACCTGCAGCAGGTTTTCCGCCCCCAGTCCGTCGCCATCGTCGGCGGCAGTCCGCGCGAGCGTTCGGCCGGGCGGGCGGTGGTGCGCAACCTCAAGGACGCCGGCTTTCCGGGGCGCATCGGCTGGGTCAGTCCGCGCTACCGCGAGATCGATGGCGTGCGCACGGTGCGCAAGCTCACCGCGCTGGACTGGGTGCCCGAGCTGGTGGTGATCACCGCGCCGGCACGGATGGTGCCGCGCATCGTCACCGTGGCCGCGCGCCGCGGCGTGGCCGCGGCGATCATCCTCACCGCCGGGCTGGGCCAGGGCGAAGGCTCGCCGGCGGCGCGGGTGGAGGCGGCCGCGCGTGCCTGCGGCATGCGCATCCTCGGCCCGCACTGCCTGGGCGTGATCGCCCCGCATGCGCGCCTGAACGCCTCCATCGCCGCGCACAGCCCGCAGGCCGGCGACCTGGCGCTGATCTCCGAATCCAGCGCGATCGCCGCCGCGCTGGTGGAATGGGGCGTGGCGCGCTCGGTCGGGTTCTCGGCGGTGGTGTCGCTGGGCGAGACGGTGGACGTGGACTTCGGCGACCTGCTGGATTACTTCGCCACCGACTACCGCACCCGCGCCATCCTGCTGTACGTCGAGCACATCGGCGATGCGCGCAAGTTCATGTCGGCCGCGCGCGCCGCCGCACGTGCCAAGCCGGTGGTGGTGGTCAAGTCCGGCCGCCACGCCCGCGCCAACCTCAACGCCGAGACCCACGTGCAGGCGCTGGCCAGCTCGGACCTGGTCTACGGCGCCGCCTTCAACCGCGCCGGCCTGCTGCGGGTGACGGCGCTGGACGAACTGTTCGCCGCGGCCGAGACGCTGGGGCGGCTGGGCACCTTCCCCGGCCGGCGGCTGGCGATCCTCAGCAACGGCGGCGGCGTCGGCCGGCTGGCGGTGGACCAGCTGCTCGCCCTCGGCGGCACCCTGGCCGGCCTGTCCGACAGGACCGTCGAGCAGCTCGATCAGCACCTGCCGCAGGGCTGGTCGCGGCACAACCCGGTGGACATCGTGGTCGATGCCGACGGCGGGCGCTACGCGGCGGCGGTGCAGGCATTGCTCGACGATCCCGACAACGACGCGGTGCTGGTGGTCAACGTGCCCACCGCGTTCACCTCCTCGGCCGACGTGGCGCAGGCGCTCACCCGCACCCTAGGCCAGCGTCCGCACCACTACCGCGAGAAGCCGGTGTTCGCGGTGTGGCTGGGCAACGACGACCGCGCCACCGCGCTGCTCAACGCCGCACACGTGCCGACCTACGCCACCGAGTCCGACGCGGTGCGCGGCTTCACCCACCTGGTGCGCTACCGCGAGGCGCAGGCGGCGCTGATGGAGACCCCGCCGAGCCTGCCGGAGGACTTCGTCGTCGATGCCGAGGCCGCGCGCGCGCTGGTCGAGCAGGCGCTGGTGGCCGGGCAGCGCCTGCTCGATCCGCTGGCCACCACGCAGCTGCTGGCCGCCTACGGTATCCCCGCGGTGCCGGTGCTGTTCGCCGCCGACGGCGAACAGGCCGCGGCGGTGGCCGCACCGCTGCTGGCGGCCGGCGCGGCGGTGGCGGTGAAGGTGCTCTCGCCCGACATCGCGCACAAGTCCGACGTCGACGGCGTGCGCCTGAACCTGGCCAGCGAGCAGGCGGTGCGCGAGGCGGCCGACGAGATCCTAGCCCACGCGCGCCAGCTGCGTCCGGACGCGCGCATCGATGGCGTGGTGGTGCAGGCCACGCTGCAGCGGCCCAAGGCGCGCGAGCTGATCGCCGGCATCGCCGACGACCCGACCTTCGGCCCGGTGATCGTGTTCGGCCGCGGTGGCACCGCGGTGGAGGTGATCGACGACAAGGCGCTCGCGCTGCCGCCGCTGGACCTGCGCCTGGCGCATGAGCTGATCGGCCGCACCCGCGTCAGCCGCATCCTCAAGGGCTACCGCGACGTGCCGGCGGCCGACGAGCGCGCGGTGGCGCTGGTGCTGGTCAAGTTGGCGCAGCTGGCCGCCGACATCCCCGAGATCGTCGAACTGGACATCAACCCCCTGCTGGCCGACCGCGACGGCGTGATCGCACTGGACGCGCGCGTGGCGGTGGCACCCACCCGGCGGCTGCACAAGGGCCGCGGCCATCCGCGCTTCGCCATCTTCCCGTATCCCAAGCAGTGGGAGCGCCACATCACCCTCAGCGACGGCGCCGGCGCCTTCGTGCGCCCGGTGCGGCCGGAGGACGATGCGCTGTTCCGCGCCTTCTTCGCCCGCGTCACCGACGACGACCTGCGGCTGCGCTTCTTCCAGTCGGTCAAGCACTTCAGCCACGAGTTCATCGCCCGCCTGACCCAGCTCGACTACGCGCGCTCGATCGCGCTGGTGGCGATCGACCCGAAGAGCGGCGACATGCTCGGCGCGGTGCGCCTGCACGCCGATGCCGACTACGACCGCGGCGAGTACGGCATCCTGGTGCGCTCGGACCTCAAGGGCCACGGCATCGGCTGGCAACTGATGCGGATCATGATCGAGTACGCGCACTGGCTGGGGCTGAAGACCGTCGAGGG
>JAFADB010000131.1 GCA_023425225.1 Pseudomonadota bacterium | reverse complement strand
CACCGGGCCGGGCAGCGCCAGCGCGTTGCCGCCGGCCGATGGCGCGGCCTGCGTCACCGGTGCGGCGGGCAGGTCCGGCACGGCCGCCTGGCTGCCGCTACCGCCGCCGACCTCCAGCGTCAGGTCCGGCAGACGCGCGGTGCGTGCGGCGCCCGCGGCCACATCCCACCAGCCCATCTGCATGCCCGGCACCACCAGGCGTCCGGGCTGGCTGGGCACGATCGAGTAGCGCCGGGTCAGCTTCAGGCGCGGGGTATCGCCGTCGAAGTGCTCGTCGGCCTGGGCCGGCTCGGCGAACACCTGCGCGCCGGGAACGGAGGGCACCGGCAGCTCCGGGAACTGCGCCTGGGTGGCGCCCTGGGCGGTGGCCTCTACCACGACGGTGGCCGCCTCCCCGGTGCGCGCCTGCTGCGGCGTGGCGGTATAGCGCAGCTGCAGGCTGCGCAACGGCAGCCACGGCTGCGGCGCGCCGTCGGGTTGCGGCCGTACCCGCAGGGACTTCGGCGCGCTGGCCGCGCTCAGGCGGCCATTGCCGCGGCCGAAGTAGTCGTCGAAGAAGCCGCCCACCGCACGGCCGTCGAAGCGCGCCGGCGGCAGCACCAGCTCGCCGCTGCGCTCGGGTACCAGCAGGAAGCGGCGCTCGACCACGTTGTAGCGGCGGCCGTTGATCTCGCGCACGCTGTTGGCGTCGTCGCCCACGCGCTGCAGCGAGGCGCCGGCGGGCGTGGGCAGGTCCAGCTCGCCGGACGCCAGCTGGGTGGCGAAGTACAACCGCAATACCACCCCCACGCTCTGCTGCACGTAAGGCTGCTCGTCGTCGACCTCGGTCTCCAGGAACACGACCGCGTCGCCGCGGCGGGCGGGCGCGGCGGCCATCGCCGCGGACACGCTCAGGCGCAACGGCGCGGTGGTGTCGTTGCCCACGCGCAGCGGCGGGATGGACAGGTCGCCAGCCCGCCGCGGCGTCAGCACCACGCCGAACAGCGAGGTGGTGCTCATCGCGCCGTTGACCAACTGCACCTGGCGGCTGCTGCTCTGGTCGCTGATGTCGAAATCGGCGCGCAGCGGGGCGTAGTCCGGCGACGCGCCACCATCGGTCTCGATGTTGAGGGTGACGCTGCCGCCCAGCGCCACCTCGCTGCGGTCCAGCCAGGCGCGGCTGGCGGCGTCGGCGCGGGACACGGGCCAGACGAACAGCGTCATCAGCAGGACAAGGGCCACGATGTTCGAGCTGCGGATCATTTGCCTTCCCGTTGCCTGCGCTGGTATTCCAGCTGGAACTTGCTGCGCAGCAGGCTGCCCGGATCGTCCGGCACCCGCCGCATCCAGGCCTCGACCGCCTGGCGCTGTTCGCGCTCGGCCTGGGTTTCGCCGGGCCGCGCCTGCTCCTCGCCGGCCGGGGCGGTGGGCTGTCCCTGCTGCTGCGCCATCGCCTGCTGCATGCGCTGGCGCTGCGCCTGGTCGGCCTGCTGCTGGGCCTGCTCGTCGCGCGGCGCATCGCCCTGTGCGCCATCCTTCGCCGGCGCCTGCCCGGGCGGCGGCGCTTCCTGATGCGGCTGGCTGTCCTCGCTCGACTGGCCGGCCTGCGGCTGCCCGTCGCCGTCTTGCGACGGCTGCGAGCCCTGTTGCTGTTGCTGTTGCTGGCCCTGCTGGCCCTGCTGACCCTGCTGTCCGGCGCCGTCCTGCGACTGCTGGCGCTTGCGCGCCGCTTCCACCACGGCGCGATTGGCCACCGCATCGGGCATCTGCGGATGCGCTGCCAGCGCACGATCATAGGCGGCGATCGCCTCGTCGTACTGTCCCTGCCGTGCCAGCGCATTGCCCAGGTTGTACCAACCCTGGTCGCTGTCGATACCTTCGAACTGCCGCTGCGCGGCGGCGAAATCGCCCTGCCGATAGGCCTGCACGCCGGCCTCCAGCCGTTGCTGGCGCACCTGGTCGGCACGGCGCCACCAGTTGCCCTGCTCGGCCGCATCGGCCGGATGCGCCCACGGCAGCAGGCACAGCAACGCCAGCGCGGGCAGCGCGCCGCGCCGGCGGAAGGCCAGCAGCATCAGCAGCATCAGCGGCGGCAACAGCCAGTAGCCTTCGTCCAGCGGAATACGGCCACTTTCCCTACCCGCACTGGCGGCGTCGCGCGCATCATCCGGTGCCAGCACACCCAGTGAACGCAGGTCGCCATCGTCGCTGCCAAGGCGGGCATAGCGACCATTGCCGGAGGCGGCCAGCGCACGCAACGAGGACTCGTCCAACCGTGCCCGGGCAAAGGCGCCCGTGGCCGAGTCGCGATAGGCCGCGCCCGCCGCCGTACCCAGGCCGAGGGCCGAAACGGCATACCCCTGCGCGGCCGCACGTGCCGCGGCGGCGCGCGCATCGCCATCGGCATGGTCGGTGAGCAGCAGGATGTCGCCGCGCGCGAAGCCAGCCTGCTCGAGCAGTTGCGCGGACCAGGCGATGGCGCGATCGCCGCGCTGCCCCGCCAGCGGCATCACCGATGGCGACAGCGCATCCAGGAACAGCGCGACGTTGGCTGCATCGTCGGTCAGCGGCGCCACGGTGAAGGCGTCACCGGCATAGGCCACCAGCGCCACCTCGCCGCCACTGCGTTCGCGCAGCAGCGTGGCCAGCTTGGCGCGCGCCTGCAGCAGGCGCGACGGCGGCAGGTCGCCGGCCTGGATCGACGGCGACAGGTCCAGCGCGATCACCAGCGGCGTACGCGACTGCCACAGCGGCTGCTCGCCCTGGCGCCAGCTCGGCCCGGCCAGCGCCAGCACCGCCAGCCCATAGCCGATTGCAGCCAGCGCCAGGCCGATCAGCGATGCCCGGCCGCCGCCGACCTCGAGATGGCGCAGCAGGTGCGCATCGACGTTGCCGCGCCACACGTCGGCGCGGCGCTGGCGCAGCCGCCACAGCCAGATGCCCGGCACCAGGCCCAGCAGCGCCCACAACCATTCCGGCCGCAGCCAGTGCAGCGACGTGGCGAACGCGGACAGGGAGGCGCTCATCGCCATCTCCCGGGCAGCACGAACGCCAGCAGCGCCAATGCGAATCCCGCCGCCAGCGGCCAGGCGTAGCGCTCGATGCGCGGGCGCACCGCCGGGCCGGCCGCCTGCACCGGCTCCAGCCGGTCCAGCTCGGCGTAGATGCCCGCCAGTTGCTCGGTGTCGCGGGCGCGGAAGAAGCGCCCCCCAGTTTCCTGCGCGATCGCGCGCAGCGTGTCCTCGTCCACCTGGTCGTCGCCGCCTGCATCGATCGGGATGCCGAACAGCGAATAGCCGCCGCTGCCGCCGAAGGCGATGGTGTACACGCGCACGTGCTCGGCCCTGGCCAGTTCGGCGGCACGCAGCGGCTCCAGCACGCCGGCGGTGTTGACGCCATCGGTGAGCAGGATCAGCACGCGCTGGCCCTCGGGCTGTTCGCGCAGGCGCTTGACCGCCAGGCCGATGGCATCGCCAATCGCGGTCTCGCGCCCGGCCAGGCCGACCACGCTGTCGCGCAGCTGCTCGCGCACCGATTCGCGGTCCGGGGTCAGCGGCGTCAACGCGTAGGCGCGCTGGCCGAACACCAGCAGGCCGACGCGATCGCCTGCGCGGCGGTCGAGGAAGTCCGCCAGCACCGCCTTGGCGGCGGTGAGGCGATCGACCACGCGGCCGCCCAGTTGCATGTCCGGCTCGCTCATGCTGCCGGACAGGTCCACCGCCAGCATCATCTGCCTCGCCTGCTGCGGCAGCGCCACCGCCTCGCCGAGCTGCTGCGGCCGCGCCGCGGCCGCGCACAGGCAGATCCATGCCAGCCACAGCAACGCGGTGCCGACGGGCGCCACGCGTCCACCGCCCGCGGCCGCGCCTATCGTGCGCAGCCGGGTACCGTAGGGCACGCGCAATGCCGGTACCCGGCTGCGCCAGGCCGGCAGCCAGCGCATCAGCAACGGCAGCGGCAATGCCAGCCACAGCCCGGGCCAGGCGAAGCCGTCCAGCCAGGCGACGATTCCCGTACTTTCGAGCCAGCTCATCGGCGGCCCGCCATCAGTTGCAGGAAACGCGCCTGCGCCAGGTCGCGCGCCGCCCGGTAATCGGCCTCGTCGATGTCGCGACGGAAGCCGCCGTCGAGCAGCAGGTGCCCTGCCCCCTGCGAGAATGCCGTGCCCTTGCGCCCGTCGAGGAAACGCAGCCACGCCTCGCCCTGCAGCGTGTCGGCGGCCGGATCCAGGCGCCGGCCGGCACGACGCAGCAGCACCGAGATCGCGGCCAGACGCGTCGCCGGCGGATCGGCGGCGTTGTCTGCCGCCGCGAACATGGCACGCCATTGCCGCAGGCGGCGTCGGCGGTGCCATCGCCAAGCCAGCACAGCCGCCAGCAGCAACAGCACCGCGGTCGCCAGCAGCCACCAGCCCGGCGCCGGGGGCCACCAGGCGGGAGCCGGGGGCAGGTGCACATCGCGCAACGGCAGCGAATCGGCACTCATCCGGCCAGCTCCGGCAATGGCGATGGCTGCAGCCAGGCCTCGCTGGCGTCGGTGGTCGACAGCACGTGCACGTCCACCCCACGCGAGGGCAGCATGGCCAGCAGCGATTCCACCGGCGCGACGAACTCGCCCTGCCAGCGCTGCCGTACCGCGGGCGAACCCAGCGCCAGTTCAATGCGCCCGCCGTCGGTCACGAACGGCAGGTTGGCCTGCGGCGGGGCCATCTCCAGCGGATCGACCAGCAGGATCACTCCCACTTCGTGGTGCGCGGCCAGACTCGACCAGCGCGAGGCGGCGACGACCGCCGCCTCGGCCGGATCGGCCAGCACCACCAGCCGCGAGCCGGGACGCAGCAGGCGCCGCGCCTGTTCCAGCGCGAAATCCAGTCCCTCGTTCCCCTCGGGCGGCTGCCGATACCAGCGCACCAGCGCATCCAGCACCCGCAGCACGCCGCGCGTACCGGATGCCGGCGCGACCGGCGGCTCGCGGGAACTGCCGCGCAACGCCGCCACGCGGTCGCCCTGCCGCTGCGCCAGCCAGGCCGCCACCGCACCGGCGCGCGCGGCCTGCACCGACTTGAAGCGCACCCGGGTACCGAAGTACAGGCCGGGGGAGGTATCGGCGACGATCAGGCTCAGCCGCTCGCGCTCGGCCTGGAACAGCTTGGTATGGGTCTTGCCGCTGCGCGCGGTCAGGCGCCAGTCGATATGGCGAACGTCATCGCCGGCCACGTACTCGCGCGACTCGGCGTACTCCATGCCGCGCCCACGCAACGCCGACGGCGCCGGCCCGGCCAGGCCATGGCGCCCCTTGCGCGCGGCACGCCCGCCGAGCGAGGTCGCGCGCAGCGCCAGCAGTTCCGCCAGCGTCGGCTGCACGCCGTCCAGCGGTGCGACGGAACGCGGCGTAGCACGGGATTGCAAAACGCTCACCTCACTCGACATTCGAAGAAGATACGCATCGGGACCTCGAACTTCCCGTGGGAGCGGCGTCAGCCGCGATAGGGCTTCGATTTTTGTACCCGCGCATGCGTGCGCGGGCTATTGCTGCACGGCGCACGCAAGCGGCTATCGCAGCTGACACGGCTCCCACGGAAGCACCGCGACCGGCTCAGGGCAGCGGCACCTTGTCCAGCAACGCCGCCACCAGCCGTTCGCCGTCCCAGCCTTCGGCCAGCGCCTCGTAGCTGGGCAGCACGCGATGGCGCAGCACGTCCGGCGCCACCGCGCGCACATCGTCCGGGGTGACGAAGTCGCGCCCGGCCAGCCAGGCACGCGCGCGCGCGCAGCGCTCCAGCGCGATCGAGCCACGCGGACTGGCGCCCCAGGCGATGCGCCGTGCAAGCGTGGCGTCGTACGGAGCGGCATCGCGCGAGGCCAGCACCAGCTCGACCAGGTAGCGTTCCAGCTGCGGCGCCATGTGCAGGTCCAGCACCACGCGGCGCGCGGCGAACACGTCCTCCTGCGGCATGCGCCGTACAGGCGCCTCGGTCTTGTGCAGCGTGTCCAGCGCGCGCTCGCGCGCCAGTCGCAGGATCTCCGACTCGGCCGATGCATCCGGGTAGCCGATGCGCACGTGCATCAGGAAGCGGTCCAGCTGCGCCTCCGGCAGCGGGAAGGTGCCCTCCTGCTCGATCGGGTTCTGCGTGGCCATCACCAGGAACAGCTGCGGCAGCGCATAGGTGTGCCGGCCCACGGTCACCTGGCGTTCGCCCATTGCCTCCAGCAGCGCCGACTGCACCTTGGCCGGGGCACGGTTGATCTCGTCGGCCAGCAGCAGTGGATGGAAGATCGGCCCGGGCAGGAACTCGAAACGGCCTTCCTGCGGCCGCCAGACCTCGGTACCGGTCAGGTCGGCGGGCAACAGGTCCGGGGTGAACTGCACCCGGGCGAAATCCGCTTCCAGCCGCGCGGCCAGCGCCCGGATCGCAGTGGTCTTGGCCAGGCCGGGCGCGCCTTCGACCAGCAGATGGCCGTCGGCCAGCAGGGCGATCAACAGGCGCTCGATCAATGCCGATTGGCCGACGATGGTGGCCGACAACGCATCGCGCAGGGCGATGAAATCATCGTGCAGGCGATCGCCGTCAGGCTTGTCCAGCTGCGGCGCGGCGGGTACGACTTCGGGCAAGGGTGAAGTATCCATGGCCGCAGTTTGACTCATGATGCGGTGAAAGGTTCATCTTCGCCCCGGCGGCGCGGGTCCGTCGATTCAGCCAGCCGCCGCGCGTGGCCGGCCTCGCGCCGCTCCCCGAAAACAAGAAGGCCGCCATGCGGCGGCCTTCCTGCAGAACCGGTGTACGGCTCAGCGCGCCTTGGCAACCCGCAGCACCTTGGGCGTCACGAACACCAGCAGCTCGGCCTTGTCCTTGCTCTTGCCGCGCTTCTTGAACAGATTGCCCAGGAACGGAACGTCGCCCAGGAACGGCACCTTGGACACGCTGGAGCGGTCGGTGAACTCGTAGACACCGCCGATCACCACCGTCTGGCCGTCCTCGACCAGCACCGCGGTGTTGATCTCGCGGCGATTGATGGTCGGAACCACGCCATAGCCGTCCAGTTCCAGATACTGGTCGACCTCGTCCTTCTTGACGTTCATGTTGAGGAACACGCGGTTGTCGTTGGTGATCGTCGGCGTGACCTTCAGTTCGAGCAGCACTTCCTTGAACTGCACGTTCGGCGTGGCAGCCGTCCCGGCGGTACCGCCGGTGATGGTGACGTAGCCGATTTCCTTGCCCTGCTTGATCACGCCTTCGCGCTGATTGGCAGTGACGATGCGCGGATTCGAAATGACTTCGCCACGTCCCTCTTCCTGCAGCGCGGACAGCTCGAGGTCGAGATTGAAGTTGGCGCCCAGCAGCGTGTAGGCGAGGCTCGGCCGGGAGGTACCGTTGGTGTAGGAACCTGCCGGCAGATTGACATTGAGACCACGCGAGGCATCGGTGTTGCCAGAAGCGCCGCTGCCGATGGTCGCCACGTTGTCGCCATAGGTATGCGTACCGCCGATGCCGAACTTCGCACCGAGGTCACGCGCGAACGTGTCGGTGGCGATGACGATGCGGCCCTCGATCAGCACCTGGTCGACCGGGCGGTCGATCACGTCAATCAGCTCGCGCATCTGCGCGATCTTCTTCGGAATGTCGCTGATCATCAGCGTGTTGGTGCGCTCGTCGGCCACCACGCGGCCACGCGGCGACAGGAAGCCATTCTCGTTCTGGCTGTTGCCGCTGCCATTGCCGCCGCTGTTGCCGATGCCCTTGGCCTCGGTCAGCGCCTTGAAGATCGCCGACGCGCTGTGGTAGTTGATCTGGATGTAGTCGGTGGACAGGTCCTCGCGATTCTCGATCGCGATGCGGGCATCCTCCTTGTCCTGCTCGAACTTGGCCAGCTCCGGCTGCGGGGCCACCCAGACCACGCCGCCGTCGCGACGCTTGTCCAGGCCCTTGGCACGCAGCACGATGTCCAGCGCCTGGTCCCACGGCACGTTGACCAGCCGCAGTGTCACGTTGCCTTGTACCGTGTCGGACGCGACGATGTTGAGGTTGGACTCCTCGGCGATCAGCTGCAGCACGGTGCGTACCGGCACGTCCTGGAAGTTGAACGTCACCGGCCGGCCGCTGTAGCCGCGCGAGGCGATCTTCGCCGCGGCCTGCTCGACCGCCTTGGCGTTGACCGCGCCCACCGCGGCCTCACCCTTGCGCGGGGCGATCTCCACCACGTACTCGTTGCCGGTCTGGTAGGCCAGCGATTCGAATGCGGCGTTGGTGCTCAGCACCAGCTGGGTACCGGCGCCGGAGGGCTTGGCATCGATGCGCTGCACCGGCGTGGCGAAATCGGCCACGTTGATCGGACGCTGCAGCTCGGCGGGGATCGAGGCATTGCCGACGTCGATCACCACGTTGCTGCCCTGGTTGCGAAGGTCGGGGCTGGCGCCCTGCCCGTCGAACTTCAGGGTCAGGCGACCGGCACCGTCGTCGCCGCGCTTGAAATCGATCTTGGACACCGCGACCGTGGCCGGTACCGACTTGGCCGGGTCGTGCGCGTTCATCGCCGTGGCCTGGGCCATCGCGGCGGGGCTGACAGCCATGGCCATCGCGAACCCCAGCGCACACGCCCGGACCACCGCTTGGCGCCGGGCAGGACGCAGGCGCAGGGCTTTGTAGAAAGTCATCGTGCTATCCCCTAATCCAATCATTGATCATCCAGCGCCAGCGACGCCGGACGTTCCAACCAGCCACCAGCGCCATCGGGCACCAGTTCAATCAGCTCGATGCGGTCCTCGTGGACTGCCGTGACCCGGCCATCGCTCTGCCCCATGTAGATCCCCGGCCGTACCCGGTAGGTCACCTTGTCCGGCGCCATCACCAGCGCGACCAGCGAAGACGAGCCACCGATGGTGCCGACCATGTCCAGGCTGTCGAGCGGGAACTGTTCCAGCGGCTCCTTGCGCCGGTTCGGGTCCGGGCGCGTGCCGCTGCCGCCGTCGGGATTGGTCCAGGCGTCGCTGAAAGGATCGCGCATCCCCTGGGCCGAGTACTCGAACGTCTCGAACTGCTGCATCACCGGCAGCGGCTCCAGCGGCGGGGCCGGACGTGCACGCACCTCGGCCACCCATCGCTCCAGGTTCGGGGCATCGCCAGGGGTACTGGTGATGCCGCGCGCGCAACCAGCCAGCGCCACCACGCACACCAGCCCGATCAAAAGATTCTTCCTCATGCGGCGCCCCCCTTCTTGCCCGCCGCCTTCTGCGCCTCGGCCGCCTTCTTCTCCTGCTCGGCGGTTTCCTCGTCGTCCAGGTAGCGGTAGGTCTTCACCGTACCCGACAGTTCAAGCGCACCGCGCGGCGTGATGCCTGCCTTGGCATCCTTGGGCTTGAGGTTGATGTCGTGCATGGTGAGGATCACCACGCGCGGCAGCGATGCCACGCCGCTGACGAAGGCGCCGAACTGGTGGTAGCTGCCGACCATGCGCAGGGCGATCGGCTTTTCGGCGTAGAACTCGCGCGGCGATTCCGGACCGGGCTGGAACAGTTCGTTGGCCAGGCCGCTGGACAGCGCGGTCTGCGAAATGTCGATGATCAGGTCCGGCATCTCGGTCTTGCTGGGCAACTGCCGCAGCATCTGCTGCAGCACCTGTTCCATCTGCGCCAGCTGCTGCTTGAGCGGCTCCAAGTTGACCGCGCGGCCCTGCTCCTTCTCGAAGCTGGTACGCAGCTCGGTTTCCTTCTGCTCCAGCCCGGCCAGCTGCTCGCGCTCGCCGCGGATCAGCAACAGCCACGCCATCACCACGATGAAGAAGGCCAGCAGCGCGCAGAACACCACCTTGGCGCGCTGCGGCCAACCGCCCATGTTGCTGAAATCCAGCTCGCTGATCTTGATCTTCTTGTTGCTCATGATGCGGCTCCCGCAGCGGCGGCTGGCGCCGGCGGCGCGGCTGGGGTGGCGTCGGCCGGCTCGGCACCTTCGGCCGGCGTCGGGTTGGACAGCTTGACCTTCAGGGTGAACACGTAGGGCAGCGCCTTGATGTCCATCACCGCGCCGGCACCGGACTTGGCGTCGGCCGCCTTGGCCTCGATGATCGACAGGTCGGGCTTGGTCATCCAGCCCGAGCCTTCGAGGTTGCGCATGTAGGCACTGACGCGCGCGTTGGACTGCGAGCGCCCTTCCAGGGTCAGGATGTCGCCTTCCTGCTTGATCGTCGTGAGCACCACGCCGTCGGGAATGGTGCGCACCAGCGAATCGAACAGGTGCACCATCTGCGAACGGTTGGCCTGCAGCTCCTCGATGACCTTCTTGCGCGCCAGCAGACGATCCTTCTGCCGGTCGAGCTGGTCGATTTCCTTGTTCTGCGCCTGGACCTTCTCGATCTCGGCCTGCAGGTAAGCGTTGCGCGCGTTCTGGCCGTCGATCTGGCGGTCGTAGTAGAACCAGATCAGCGCCGACAGCAGCACGCCGCCCAGCGCGGCGAAGCCGAGCATCGTGTAGAACTCGCGCTCGCGCTGCTTGCGGCGCTCGGCGCGCCACGGAAGTAGGTTGATGCGTGCCATCAGTCGAAGCTCCTCAGGGCCAGGCCGGTGGCGATCATCAAGGCAGGGGCATCCTGCGCCAGCGCGTGCGCCTGCACCTTGGGCCCGAGCGTCATCTGTGCCAGCGGATTGGCCACCACCGTGGCCACGCCCAGTTGTTCCTCGACCATTTCCGGCAGTCCGGCCAGCGCGGCGCAACCGCCGGCCAGCACGATCTGGTCGACGCGGTTGAACTCGCTGCCGGCATAGAAGAACTGCAACAAGCGGCTGATCTGCTGCACCGTCGCTTCCTTGAACGGCTCCAGCACCTCGACCTCGTAGCTTTCCGGCAACCCGCCCTGGCGCTTGGCCAGGCCGGCTTCCTCGTAGGTCAGCCCGTAGCGGCGCATCACCTCGTCGGTGAGCTGCTTGCCGCCGAACACCTGTTCGCGGCTGTACAGGCTGCGGCCATTGCGCAGCACGTTGAGCGTGGTCATGGTGGCGCCGATGTCGACCAGCGCGACCACCGCATCCGGCGCCAGCGCCAGGTCCTTGGCGACCAGGCCGAAGGCGTTCTCGATGGCGAAGGCCTCAACGTCCATCACCTTGGCCGTCAATCCACCCAGCTCCAGCGCCGACTGCCGCAGCTCGACGTTCTCCGAACGCGATGCGGCCAGCAGCACCTGCACCATCTCCGGGTTGTTGGGGATCGGGCCGAGCACCTCGAAGTCGAGGTTCACTTCCTCGATCGGGTACGGGATGTAGTTCACCGCCTCGAGCTCGACCTGGGCTTCCATGTCGTTCTCGTCCAACTCGGCCGGCATCGGGATCAGCTTGGTGATCACGGCCGAACCGGCCACCGCGGCGGCCGCGTTCTTGACCTTGCTGCCGGAACGGGTCATGGCCCGGCGGATGGCCTCGCCGACCGCCTCGACCTCGACGATATTCTTCTCCACCACCGCGTTCGGCGGCAGCGGTTCCACAGCGTAATGTTCCACGCGAAAACGATTGCCGCTGCGCGACAGCTGCAAAAGCTTGACCGCAGTCGAACTGATGTCGACGCCTATCAGCGGCGACTGACTTTTGGGAATAAGCCCCACGGAAACTCCCCTGCCGACGGGCACTTGTAAGCGCTACTTGCGCCCGCGCATTAATAACGAATCCTTTGCAATTGGCAACACTTCCACGCTCAAGTCGAGAAACCCGTCACGTGGCCCCAGTGGTTGCCCCTTGCACTCCCCGATCCCGGCCACAGCCGGAACCGGCGTCATCTATACTCTGTGACCAGAAAATTCGCAATCGGAATCTGTCTCGATGCCTCGTTTCCGTCGCTGGCTGCGCTGGTTGGCAGCCACGTTCGCTGTACTCGTCCTGTTGGGATGCCTGGCCGGCGGCGCGCTCTACTACGTCGTCTCCTCCAAACTGCCGGACGTGCAGTCGCTCAAGCAGGTGGAACTGCAGGAGCCGATGTATGTCTACGCCAGCGACGGCCGCCTCATGGCGCTGTTCGGCGAGACCCGCCGCTACCCGATCCACATGTCCGACGTGCCCGAGCGCCTCAAGCAGGCGTTCCTGGCCACCGAGGACGCGCGCTTCTACGAGCACGGCGGCATCGACTACAAGGGCATCGCCCGCGCGGTGTGGCTGCTGGCCACCACCGATGCCAAGCGCGTGCCCGGCGGCTCCACCATCACCCAGCAGGTCGCGCGCCAGTTCTTCCTGAGTTCGGAGTACAGCTATACCCGCAAGCTGGCCGAGATCCTGCTGGCGCGCAAGATCGAGAGCGAGCTGAGCAAGGACGAGATCTTCGAGCTGTACCTCAACAAGAGCTTCTTCGGCAACCGCGCCTATGGCGTGGCCGCCGCGGCCGAGTACTACTACGGCAAGAAGCTCGACGAGCTGTCGCTGGACGAGATGGCCTCGCTGGCCGGCATCCCCAAGTTCCCCTCCAGCGGCAACCCGATCAGCAATCCCGAGCGCGCCAAGGAACGCCGCGACTACTACGTGCTCGAGCGCATGGTCGAGCTGGGCTTCGTCAGCCGCGCCGAGGCCGACGCGGCCAAGGCGGTGCCGATGCACGCCGCCCCGCACGAACGCCCGGTCGAGGTCTACGCGCCGTACGTGGCCGAGCTGGTGCGCCAGGAGATGATCGCCCGCTACGGTGGCGACGTGCTCAACAAGGGCTACCACGTCACCACCACGATCGACCCGACGCTGCAGACCGCGGCCAACGCCGCCGTGCGCGACGGCCTGCTGCTGTACGACCACCGCCACGGCTGGCAGGGCGCCGAGCGCCATTTCGACCTGCCCGCGGGGGCCGATACGGCTGCCATCGCCGCCCAGCTCGCCGGCGTCGCGCCGCAGTCCGGGCTGCTGCCGGCGATCGTCGCCGGCGCCGGTAGCGACGGCGGCGTCACCGTGGTGCTGGCCAACAGGACCGAACTGGCACTGCCGGCCGCCGCCAGCCGCTGGACCGGACGCACCCCGGCCGCCCTGCTCAAGCGCGGCGACCTGGTGCGCATCCGCGCCGGCGACAAGGACGGAGAGTGGCTGATCGACCAGCTGCCGCGCGGCCAGGCGGCCCTCGTATCGCTGGACGCCAACAATGGCGCCCTGCGCGCGCTGGTCGGCGGTTTCAGCTTCGCCGGCAACAAGTTCAACCGCGCCACCCAGGCGCGGCGCCAGCCCGGCTCCAGCTTCAAGCCGTTCGTCTACGCGGCGGCGTTCGAGAAGGGCTTCAACCCGGCCTCGATCGTGCTCGATGCGCCGGTGGTGTTCCGCGACCGCCGCGGCAAGACCTGGTCGCCGCAGAACGACGGCGGCGGCTTCCGCGGGCCGATGCGCCTGCGCGAGGCGCTGGTGCAGTCGCGCAATCTGGTGTCGGTGCGCCTGCTCGACGCCATCGGCGTGGATTTCGCGCGCAAGTACATCAGCCAGTTCGGCTTCGACGAGGCCGAGCTGCCGCCGAACCTGTCGATGTCGCTGGGTACCGCCTCGCTGACCCCGCTGTCGGTGGCGCGCGGCTACGCGGTGTTCGCCAACGGCGGCTCGCGGGTGGATCCCTGGGTAATCGAACGGGTCGCCGACCGCGATGGCAAGGTGCTGTTCGAGGAGAATCCGGCCGTGGCCTGCCGCAGCTGCGGTGGCACCGTCGGCAGCGCAGCCGCCCCCGTCAGCCAGGTGGTGGACGGTTTCAACTTCGGCGCGCCGGCCCCGGCCCAGCCTTCGCCGCAGACAGCAGCTCCGGTGGCGACCGAAACGGAGCCGGTGTCCAGACCCGATGCCCGCATCGCCCCGCGAGCGATCGACGAGCGCACCGCCTACCAGCTGGTGTCGATGATGCGCGACGTGGTCCAGCGCGGTACCGGCGCCCAGGCCAAGTCGCTCGGGCGCGAGGACGTGGGCGGCAAGACCGGCTCCACCAACGACCACCGCGACGCCTGGTTCTCCGGTTTCGGCGGCCCGTACGTGACCACCGTGTGGGTCGGCCGCGACGACTTCCGCTCGCTCGGCTACCGCGAGTACGGCGGCCGCTCGGCACTGCCGATCTGGATCGACTACATGCGCGTGGCGCTGAAGGACCAGCCGATCGCCAGCAACGACCCGCCCGCGGGCATGGTGCAGGCCACGCTCAACGGCGCCACCGAGTGGGTCAAGGTCGAGGACATGGACCGCCTGCAGGACTACGACTACGGCCTGCAGGACGCGCAGTCCGACGACAAGGCGTTCGACATCTTCTGACGATCCGTGGCCGCCGGCGATCGCCGGCGGCCACGCCCCCCTGCGCCAAGGGCGCGTCCGGCTCACGGACGATGCCGTACAGTGGCCGGAGGCCTCGGACAGGAGCCCGTCATGGGACGCAGCAATGAACACCCCGGACGTATCCAGGAACGACGCCGGCGCCTGGCCCACGAGCTGGCGCGGCTGATGAACGAAGGTGGGGCCGACGATTTCCGCCAGGCCAAGCTCAGGGCCGCGCGCAGGCTGGGCATCCACGACGAGGCGGCAATGCCGCGCAACCAGGACATCGAAGCCGCGTTGCGCGAGTACCAGCGACTGTTCTCCGGCCCTGAACAACGGGCGGCCCTGCACCGGTTGCGCCGGGCCGCGCTGGATGCGATGACCTTCTTCTCCGGCTTCTCGCCGCGGTTGGCCGGGCCGGTGCTCGAGGGCACCGCCGGTACCGACGCCGCGGTCGAACTGCACCTGCACAGCGACGCCGCCGAAGACGTGGCGCATTTCCTGCAGGATCAGCGGATCCCGGCGCAATCGCGCGACAGGCGCGTGCAGTTCGATGCCTCGCGCGTCCAATCCGTTCCCGGGTGGACCTTCAGCGCCGGCGAGGTGCCGTTCGAGCTGCTGGTGCTGCCGCTGGAAGCCCTGCGCCATCCGCCACTGTCGCCGATCGACGGCAAGCCGATGGCGCGCGCATCGGCAGCGCAGCTGCAGCGCCTGCTGCGCGACGACGACGGACCCGCGGATTCCTGAGCCGCAAACGCCAACGCCCCGTGGATGCGGGGCGCTGGCGTGTATGCGGGACGCTTTCGGCGCCCGGCGCGATGCCTCAGCGCTTGTCGATGGCGACGTAGTCGCGCACGTTCGAGCCGATGTAGACCTGCCGCGGACGCCCGATCTTGAGCTCCGGATCGACCTGCTGCTCGAGCCAGTGCGACACCCAGCCCGGGGTGCGGCCCAGGGCGAACATCACCGTGAACATCTCGGTGGGGATGTTGAGCGCCTTGTAGATGATGCCGCTGTAGAAATCCACGTTCGGGTACAACTTGCGCGCCACGAAGTAGTCGTCGGCCAGCGCGGCCTTCTCCAGCTTGACCGCCACGTCCAGCAGCGGATCGGCCACGCCGAGCGTGTCGAGCACCTTGCGGGTCATCTCGCCGATGATCTTCGCGCGCGGGTCGAAGTTCTTGTACACGCGGTGGCCGAAGCCCATCAGGCGGAAGCCGGAG
>JAFADB010000120.1 GCA_023425225.1 Pseudomonadota bacterium | reverse complement strand
GCGCGGCGGCGGCTTGGGCCGGGGCCGGCTTGCCGGTGGCCACGCGCACGCCCTGGGATTTCATCCACGCATCGAAGTTGTCGGCGTTGCCCGGCGCCTTGGAATCGGCCACCCGGTAGCGCCAGCGCTCGCCGTCACCAGTCGAAGCCGGGGCCGAGGCGGCAGGTGCGGTGGTGCTGGCGACGGCCACTGTGGCCGGCGCGGGAGCCGCGGCGGCCTTCGCTGGCAGGCGCTGCACCAGGCGATCGATGTCGCTGCCGGAGGAAGCCGCGGGCACCGCCGCGGCGGGCGCGGCAGAGCTGGCCACGGCAGTGGCGCCGCCGCCCTGGGTGCGCCGGCGGGCCAGCAGCCCGGCATTGTCGGCCTCGGTCAGCGCACGCACTTCCACCCGCCCGGCGCCGCGCTGGGTGATGCCCAGCTTGACCGCGGCGGCATAGCTCAGGTCGACCACCCGGCCGTCGTGGAAGGGGCCGCGGTCGTTGACCCGCACCACCACCGACTCGCCGTTGTCCAGATTGGTCACCAGCGCGAAGCTGGGCAGCGGCAGGGTCTTGTGCGCGGCGGTGAAGGCGTACATGTCGTACACCTCGCGGTTGGAGGTCAGGCGGCCGTGGAACTTGCCGCCGTAGTAGGACGCGGTGCCCTGCTCGACGTAGCCGCTGACGTCGTCCATCACCTTGTAGCTCTTGCCCAGCACCTGGTACGGCGACTGGTTGCCGATCGGCGAGCGCGGCTCGTTGCTGACCAGCGGCTCGGGGATGCAGGCCACGTTGGGCACGTAGTCGGGCGTGGTGTCCTTGACCCCCGGCGCGTACAGGCCGCCGGCGGTGTAGTTGCCGCGCTTGGACAGGTCTTCCTTGGCGGCGGCGTAGGGCGAGGTGGTGGGGCAACCGGTGGCCACGCGGGCCGGGCCGGCGCCCTGGACCTTGACCCCGGCCGCGGCACCGCCCGCGCTGGCGGACTTCTTCGGGGCGCTGCTGCAGGCGGCCAGCGCCAGCACGATCAGGACGGGGACGAGCGGTTTCGCGTTCATGCCGGGGGCAGCTCCTGTCCGGCGATGGCCTGGGACAGCTGGAACACGGCCATCGCATACATCTTGGAAATGTTGTAACGGGTGATCGCGTAGTAATTCTGGAAGCCCAGCCAGTACTGCTTGCCGGCGGCGCCGTCCAGCGTGACCGGCGTGGCGGTGGTGCCGGCCACCACCGGCGCGGCGGCGTGGTAGCCGCGGGCGGACAGCTCGGCCAGGGTGTAGCGCGGCGTCCAGTCGGTGGGGTTGAATTCCTCGTGGCCGGCGGCGAGCGTGGCCGGGACGGCGACCTGCCCGCCGCGCACCCAGCCGCCCTTGCGCACGAAATAGTTGGCGATCGAGGCGAAGGCGTCGTCGTAGTCGCTGAACAGGTTGCGGCGGCCGTCGCCGTTGCCGTCCACCGCGAACTCGCGATAGCTGGACGGCATGAACTGGCCCAGTCCCATCGCGCCGGCATAGCTGCCGGTCAACGTGGTCACGTCCAGTCCCTCCTCCTTGCTCAGCGCGAACAGCTGGCCGAGCTCGTCGCGGAAGAACAGTTCGCGGCGCACCTCGCGCTCGAGCTTGTCCGGGTCGCCGCTGCGCGGATAGCGGAAGGCCAGCGTGTACAGCGCATCGAGCACGCGGTACCTGCCGGTGTTGGCGCCGTAGCTGGTCTCCACGCCGATGATGGCGACGATGACCTCGGCCGGCACGCCGCTGGCGGCCTGCACGCGCATCAATTCGTCGCGGTGCTGCGCCAGGAACGCGCGCCCGCCGTCTATGCGCGCCTGGCTGATGAACATCGGCCGGTATTCGTTCCACGGCTTGACGCGCTCGGCCGGGCGCGACATGGCGGCGACGATCGTGTCCTTGAACTGGGCCTGCGCCAGGGTCGCCTCGATGACGGCCGGATCGATGCCGTAGCGGGCGGCGGTATCGCGCACGAAGTTGGCGCGCGCGGTCTCGAATGGCACCGGAGTGAGGTCCACCGGCGGTGCGGTGGGGGCCGCCGCTTCCGGCGCGGCCTCGGCCGGTAGCGCGGGCGTGGCGGCCACGGCCGGCGTGCCGGCGGGCTGGGTCGCGGCTTCGGGCCGCGGCGACGGGGACTGCGGCTGGGTCGCGCAAGCGACGAGGCCGAAGGTGATCAGGCAAGCCAGCAGGCGTCGGGTCATCGGGCGAGACTAGCAGATTTCAGGTGAAGTCCGCCCAATAACACCATGAAACAAAAGAAATTTACAGACCGACCCGATCACGGATTTCGGTCCGTTTCAGGCAACCGGGCGATCTACGGCCGCGGCAGGCGCGATGCCGCCGCCGCGGAACGCACACGCAAAAGCGCCGCCACCCGCACCCCGGCAGGGATGCGGATAGCGGCGCCGGCAGGACTCAACGGAAGACCAGACCGCCGTCGATCAGCGGCGCCTGCCCGGTCATGTAGTCCGAATCCGGACCGGCCAGGAAGGACACGAACGCGGCCACGTCGTCCGGGGTCTCGGCCCGGCCCAGGGCGATGCCGCCGACGAACTTGTCGTAGGTCGCGCCGATCGGCGCACCGGTGACCTCGGACATGCGCTTGTCGATGTCCACCCACATGTCGGTGCCGACCACGCCCGGGCAGTACGCGTTGACGGTGATGCCCTCGGAGGCCAGCTCCTTGGCCGCGGCCTGGGTCAGCGCGCGCACCGCGAACTTGGTCGACGAGTAGATGCCGAGCAGCGCATAGCCCTCGTGGCCGGCGATCGAGCTGGCGTTGATGATCTTGCCCTTCTGCTTGCGCGCCTTGAACTTGGCCGCGGCAGCCTGAATGCCCCACAGCGTGCCCTGCACGTTGATGCGGTAGATCTTCTCGACCTCCTCGGGGGTCACGTCGGCCAGCGGCTTGACCTGGCTGATGCCGGCGTTGTTGACCATGATGTCGAACCCGCCCAGCTCCTTCTCGGCATGGTCGACGGCCGCCTGCACCTGGACGCGGTCGGAGATGTCGGCCACGAACGTGGTCGCCTTGCGGCCCAGCGCGCGGACCTCCTCGGCCACCGCCTCGATCTTGTCCGCCTTCACGTCCACCAGCGCGACGTCGGCGCCGTCACGCGCCAGCCGCAGTGCGATGCCGCGGCCGATGCCCTGGCCGGAGCCCGTCACCAGCGCCACTTTTCCTTTGATCGTCATGTTTGCTACCTCGGATGGATGCCGGTCGCCCGGCCTGGATGGGAAACGTTGGAAGATGCGGTGCCGGCCAGCGACCGGCACCGTGGGGCGTCACTGCTCGCCCAGTGCCTTGACCGACTGCACCATCTCGTTGAGCACCGCCAGCGCGTCGCCGTACACCATGTCGCAGTTCTTCTGGTAGAAGAGCGCGTTCTCGATGCCGGCATAGCCCTTGCCCTTGCCGCGCTTGACCACGTAGATCTGGTGCGCCTGGTCCACGTTGAGGATCGGCATGCCGTAGATCGGCGAGGACTTGTCGGTGCGCGCGGCCGGGTTGACCACGTCGTTGGCGCCGATCACCAGCGCCACGTCGGTGTCCTTGAAGCTGTCGTTGATGTCGTCCATGTCGTAGATCATGTCGTACGGCACGCCGGCCTCGGCGAGCAGCACGTTCATGTGCCCCGGCATGCGCCCGGCGACCGGGTGGATGGCGAACTTGACGTCCACCCCGGCGGCCTGCAGCAGCTTGACGAACTCGTACAGCTTGGACTGCGCCTGGGCCACGGCCAGGCCGTAGCCGGGCACCACGATCACGCTGTTGGCGTAGCGCATGGTGACCGCGGCGTCGCCGGCGTCGACCGACTTCATCTCGCCCTCGATCGCCTGTCCGCTACCGCTGGACTCGCCGAAGTTGCTGAACAGCACGTTGGCCAGCGAGCGGTTCATCGCCTTGGCCATCAGGAACGTCAGCAGGGTACCGGCCGAGCCGACCACCATGCCGGCGATCATCAGTGCCGGGTTCTGCAGCGCGAAGCCTTCCAGCGCCACCGCCAGTCCGGTGAAGGCGTTGTACAGCGAGATCACCACCGGCATGTCGGCACCGCCGATCGGCAGCGTCATCATCACGCCGAAGGCCAGCGCCAGCACGAAGAACAGCACCGGCCAACCCAGCGACTGGGCACCGTAGGCGATGGTCAGGCCGCCGAACACCAGCGTGGCCAGGAACACCAGCAGGTTGAGCTCGCGCTGGCCCTTGAAGCGCCAGGCGCTGCGCATCTTGCCGTCGAGCTTGGCCCAGGCGACCAGCGAACCGGACAGCGAGATCGAACCGATCAGCGCGCCGAGCACGGTGACGACCTGGTGCAGCATCGTGCCGCCCTCGCCGCCATGCTCGAACAGCACCACCGCGGCCAGTGCCGCGGCCGAGCCGCCGCCCATGCCGTTGTACAGCGCCACCATCTGCGGCATGTCGGTGATGGGCACCTTGCGCCCGCCACGCCATGCCCAGGCGCCGCCGATGGCCAGCGCCACCAGCGCCAGCACCACGTTGGTGACCCGGTTGGGCAGCGCGGCCGGCTGCACGTCGGCCAGGTAGAGGAAGCTGGTGAGGACCGCCAGCACCATGCCCCAGCCGGCGACGATGATGCCGTGGGTGGCGGTCACCGGCGAGGACATGCGCTTGAGGCCGAAGATGAACAGAAGTACCGCGACGAAGCCTCCCAGCGCGACCAATAGACTGGACATGACTTACTCCTTTGCGGCCGCAGCGGGGGCCGGCTTCTTGCTGGGCTTGAACATCGCCAGCATGCGTTCGGTCACGGCGTAGCCGCCGGCCGCGTTGGCCGCGCCCAGCACCACGCCGACGAAGCCGATGACCTGGCCCACCGGGCTGGTCGCGTTGAACAGCGCATGCAGCGCACCGACCACGACGATGCCGTGGACGAAGTTGGAACCGGACATCAACGGGGTGTGCAGGATCGAAGGCACCCGCGAGATCACCTCGTAGCCGGTGAATGCAGCCAGCATGAAGACGTAAAGCGCCACCAGCCAGCTCATCGAAAGCAGTGTGGTTTCCATCTCAGGCCTCCTTAGCCAGGATCGCGGCCGCGGCCGCGTTGAGGATCTTGCCGTCGTGCGAGAGCAGCGTGCCCGCCACGACCTCGTCGCTCAGGTCCGGCGCGATGGCACCGTCCTTGACGATCAGTTCGAGCAGGTTGAGCAGGTTCTTGCAGTACAGCTCGCTGGCGTGCTGGGCCAGTTTCGAGGGCACGTTGAACGGGGCCAGCACCAGCGTCGGGCCGATGACGGTGTCCTTGCCGGGCTCCGCGCCCTCGCAGTTGCAGCCGCTGTCGGCGGCCAGGTCGACGATCACCGAGCCGGACTTCATGCCCTCGATCTGCGCGCGGCTGACCAGCTGCGGCGCCTTGCGCCCGGGCACGTTGGCGGTGGTGATGATCAGGTCCGCGCTCTGGATGTGGCGGGTGAGCACCTCGGCCGCCTTGGCCTGCTCCTCCGGGGTCAGCTCGCGCGCGTAGCCGCCCTCGCCGGTGGCGTTGATGCCGGTGTCGACGAACTTGGCGCCGACCGACTGCGCCTGCTCGCGCGTCTCCGGACGCACGTCGTAGCCCTCGACCACCGCGCCCAGGCGCTTGGCCGTGGCCGCGGCCTGCAGCCCGGCCACGCCCAGGCCCATCACCAGCACCTGCGCGGCGCGCAGCGAGCCGACCGCGGTGGTCATCATCGGCAGGATGCGCGGCAGGTTCACCGCGCCCAGCAGCGGGGCGTAGTAGCCGGACAGCGCCGACTGGCTGGACAGCGCGTCCATCGCCTGCGCGCGGCTGATGCGCGGCACCGTCTCCAGCGCGAAGCAGGACACCTTGTGGTCGCGCAGCACCGGCAGCAGCGCCGGCACCTTCTGCGGATAGACGAAGCTCAGCAGCCACGCGCCGGGTTTCATCGCCGCCACCACGTCGGGGGCGGGCGGCTGCACCGCCAGCACCACGTCGGCCGCGGCCACCAGCGACTTGGGGTCGTCCTGGAACTCCACGTCCTTGTAATCCGTGTCGCGGAACCGCGCGGCCACGCCGGCGCCCCGCTCCACCACCACCTTCGCGCCGAGCTTGGCGAAGCGCGCCAGCTGCGAAGGCACCATCGCAACGCGGCACTCGTCCGCCTGCGTTTCTTTCAATACTGCGATCTGGAAAGCCATAACCAACTCCATCGGGAGTGACAGAGCGAGTATGCGGCGAGGAAATGACAGCGGGTATTGATGGAGATCAAATCCGCCGGAATGGATGCGCCGGATCAGAGCGGGCGTGACGGCAGCGTCGAGGCGGGCGGCTCAATCGCCACCGGACGTGGAAATGTCAGTAGCCGTGAACAGGACGATACTCGCGCACGGCCATCACCAGCCCCAGGCCCGCCAGCAACGACACCGCCGAGGTGCCGCCGTAGCTGATCAGCGGCATCGGCACGCCCACCACCGGCAGCAGTCCGGAGATCATGCCGCCGTTGACCAGCACGTAGACGAACATCGCCAGCCCGCTGGCCCCGGCCAGCAGCCGCGAATAGGTATCGCGCGATTGCGAGGCGATCCACAGGCAGCGGCCGATCACCACCAGGTACAGCACCAGCACCGTGGCCACGCCGATCCAGCCGAACTCCTCGCTCAGCACCGAGAAGGCGAAGTCGGTGGTCTGCTCGGGAATGAAATTCAGGTGCGACTGCGAGCCCAGCCCCCAGCCCTTGCCGTCGAAACCGCCGGAGCCGATCGCGATCTTGGACTGGATGATGTTCCAGCCCGCGCCCAGCGCGTCGCTCTCCGGGTCCATGAACATCAGGATGCGGTCCTTCTGGTAGGGCCGCAGCAGCCAGAACCAGGCTATCGGGGCCGCCGCCGCCACGCCGGCCACCGCCACCCCGACCCACCACCACGGCAGTCCGGCCAGCAGCAGCACGAACACGCCGGAAGCGGCGATCAGCACGCCGGTGCCGAAGTCCGGCTGCAGCATGATCAACGCGGTCGGCACGCCGATGATCGCGGCGGTCACCAGCACCGCGGGGATGCGCGGCGGCAGCGGCACCCGGTGCAGGTACCAGGCCGCCATCATCGGCAGGCTGATCTTCAGCAGCTCCGCCGGCTGCAGGTAGAACAGCTTCAGGTCCAGCCACTGCCGCCCGTACTTGCCGGTGCCGAGCACGAACACCGCCAGCAGCGGCAGCATCGACAGGCCGTAGACCAGCGGCGTCCAGGCGCGCAGGCGCGGGATGGACACCCGCGACAGCGCCCACATCGCCAGCAGGCCCACCGCGAAGCGGCTGCCCTGCGCGAACACCAGGCGATCGCCGCCGGTGCTGCGCATCACCGCCAGGCCGATCGCCATCAACGCCAGCAGCGCCAGCAGCAGCGGCCAGTCCAGCGTGCGCGTGGCCCGGTGGCTGATATCGCCCAGCCAGCGCAGGAAGTCCTTCATCGCCCCACCTCCGGGATTTCTTCCGGAATCTCGGTCGGCGGCGCGGGCACCGGCGGCCGCGCCTCGCTGGCCGGCTCGACCACGCGCGCGCCGATCTGCACCGGCAGCGACTCCAGCTGCAGCGCGGCCTGCTCGCCGGCCTGGCGCAGCCGCGGGTTCTCGGCCACGAACGGATGGGTGCCGAGCGCGGTGGTGCCCAGTTCGCTGTCCAGCGGCTGCAGGCCGTCGGGCATGCGCCCCAGCAGCCAGGCATCGAAGATCTTGCGCCCGATCGGCGCGGCGGTACTGCCGCCGTAGCCGCCGCCCTCCACCGCCACCGCCACCACGATGGACGGGTTCTCCGCCGGCGCGAAACCGACGAACAGCGAGCGGTGGCGCAGGTGCATCGGCAGGCTCAGCGGGTTGACCGCGGCGGTGCCGCGGCGGCTGGTGACCTGGGCGGTGCCGGTCTTGCCGGCCATGGTGTACGGCGCCCCGGCCGCCACGCGCGCGCCGCTGCCGCCGGGCTGCATGGTCCCCATCATGCCCTCGCGCACCGCGCGCAGGTGCTCCGGGTCCGGGCTGATCGGCTTGCCCGGCGGCTGCGGCAGCGGCTGCCAGTCGCTGTCGAAGCCGGTGCGCTGCTCCACCGCCAAATGCGGCCGGCGCAGCTGGCCGTCGGCGATTCCCGCCACCGCGCGCACCAGCTGCAGCGGCGTCACCTTCCAGTCGCCCTGGCCGATGCTGGCGTTGACCGTGTCGCCGGGATACCAGCGCTCCTTGCGCGCCTTGTACTTGGCCTGCGGCGAGGGCAGGATGCCGCCGATCTCGCCGACCAGGTCGATCCCGGTGGGCTGGCCCAGCCCGTAGCTGCCCAGGTACTGGTCGAAGCGCTCGATGCCCAGGTCCAGCGCCAGCCGGTAGTAATAGGTGTTGACCGACTGGGCGATGGACTTGCGCAGGTCGGTCCAGCCATGGCCGCCGCGGTTGGCGTCGCCCCAGCCGCGGCTCACCCCCGGCAGGTAGAACATGCCGGTGGACAGCACCCTGTCCTCGGGCCGGCGCACGCCGCTGTCCAGCCCGGCCAGCGCGATCAGCGGCTTGATGGTCGAGCCCGGCGCCACCCCGCCCAGCACCAGGCGGTTGAACTGCGGCCGCGAGGGATTGTCGTTGAGCGCCTGGAAATCGGCATGGGAGATGCCGTTGACGAACAGGTTGGGGTCGTAGCTGGGCAGGCTGACCATGGCCAGGATCTCGCCGCTGCGCGGGTCCATGGCGATCGCCGCGCCCTCGAAACGGCCGAACGCGGCCACCATCGCCCGCTGCAGGTCGGCATCGATCGACAACCGCAGGTCGGCGCCGGACTGCGCCTGCACCCGGCCGACGGTGCGGATCGCCCGGCCCTGCACGTTGGTCTCCACCTGCTCGTAGCCGACCTTGCCGCGCAGCTGCTGCTCGTAGTAGCGCTCCAGCCCGGACTTGCCGATGTGGGTCAGCGCGGCGTTGCCCTCGCCCAGCGTCTCCAGGTCCTTCTCGTCGATGCGGCCGACGTAGCCGATGATGTGCGCGAACAGCTCGCCGTAGGGATAGCGGCGGGTCAGGTAGGGCTCCAGCTCCACGCCGGGGAAGCGCCAGCGGTCCACCGCGAAGCGCGCCATCTCCTCGTCGCTCACGCGCAGCTTCAGCGTCACCGGCAGGAACCCGCGGCGCGCCTTGCGCTCTCGGTTGAAGCGCTCGATGTCCTCCGGGGTCAGCGCGACCACCTTGCCCAGCTCGGCCAGCAGCGCGTCCATGTCGGCGACCTTGTCCGGGGTGACGTCCAGGCGGAAGGCCGGCACGTTCTCGGCCAGCAGGCGGCCGTTGCGGTCGTAGATCATGCCGCGCCCGGGCACCACCGGCTTGGGCTTGATGCGGTTGGCCTCCGAGCGGGTGGCGTAGATGTCGTGGTCGAGCACCTGCAGCTTGAAGTACCAGCCGCCCAGGCCGAGCAGCGCCAGCAGCACGACGGCGAAGCCCAGCGCCGCGCGGCGGCGGAACTGCTCGGCCTCGGCATGCGGGTTCTTGACCTGGCGGCGCGTGGACATGACCCGGCCCGCCTAGCGGCTGCGCCGGCCGAGCCGCAGCGCGTCCAGCACCACGAACAACGGCGCCCACAGCAGCGCCCCCAGCAACGGCGCCCACCAGTAGTTCCACGGCAGCGTCGGCTCGCCCATGGCCAGGTGCACCGCGGTGGCGACGATGCGGTCGTTGACCAGCAGCCCGCCGATCGCCAGCGCCTGCTGCGACAGCGGGAAGAAGCGGATGCGCGCGCGGAAGCGCTGCAGGATGAAGGCCATGATCACCAGCCGCAGCGCCTG
>JAFADB010000094.1 GCA_023425225.1 Pseudomonadota bacterium | reverse complement strand
CGCCCCAACGGCGCCAATAACCGGGAGGAGGCGTTTCCGCCTGCAGGTTGCGAACACGTGGTGCGCTGTCGTCACGCACAGGGCCGGAGGCCAGGTTGGCGGCGGTCATCGTTGATCCCCAATTGCCCGGACATTATGCGCCCAAGTTCAGCGTGGCAAGGATCGTGCCGGCGCGTCGCGCCGCGGGCCGGGTGCCAGCAGCCGTTTCATTCCCCGCCACAGCGTGCGCCACACCCACCACACCAGCAGCGCACCGATCACGCTGGCGACCACCACCACGGCCAGTGCCAGCCACGGATGCGCCACGGCCAATGTCAGGGTGGTGACGACCACCGTGTCCTCGGCCGCGGAGGCGATCCAGTTGCTGGCCGGTTCCGGCGAGGTGTTGAGCAGGGCGCGCGACCCGGCCTTGAGCACATAGCTGGTCAGCGCCACGCCGGCTCCGGCCGCCAGCGCGCCGGCGCCGAGATCGCCATCGGGCGAGAGCGTGGCCGCGGCCAGGAAGGCGCCGGCCGGGATCCGCGCCAGCGTCTGCAGCAGGTCCCATGCCGAGTCCACGCCGGGGATCTTGTCGGCGAAGAACTCGGCCACGGCCAGCGCGCCGGAGGTGCCCAGCACCCACCACGACTCGGTCGGCTGCAGGGCCGGCGGCAGGTCCACCCAGCCCAGCAGGCCGGCCAGGCCCACGCCGAACACCGTCAGGTACACGCGGATGCCGGCCAGCCAGGCCAGCAGGATGCCGATCACGAAAAGGTGGGCTTCGCTCATGGGCGGGGTTCCGCTGCGCAGGTGAACTGCATCACTATCGGCGATGGCGCGCCCGGGCGCCAGCGACCGCTTGGCATACTATCGGGATTGCCCACGGCCTCCGCGGGCATCTTCATGAGCGCCATGTCCGCACGCCGGGCACGGTGGCTTGCCGCACCCGGCCGCGTGCCGGATCGACAGGAGACTCACGTGTACGACGCCATGCCCGCGTCCGGCGGCAGTGCCGGCCGATGAACCGGACACCTTCGCGTTACCAGATCGTGCCCCAGCGCATGCGCCGCGGCGGGCGCTGGCTGCCCTGGATCGTGGCCGGTGCCTGGCTGGTGTCCCTGCTGCTGGCATGGATCTTCGCCAGCCGCCTGGCGGCGCCGCGGCTGGCGGCCACCCAGCAGGAACTGGCGCAGGCGCGCCAGCAGTCGGCCGGCTTGCAGCAGCAGATCGCCGACCTCAAGCAGCAGCAGGTGAACCTGGCGGTGTCCGACCGCATCAGCCGCGCCGCCAACAGCGAGGTGCAGTCGACGCTGGCCGAGCGCGAGGAGGAGATCGCCAGCCTGCGCGCCGACGTGGCGTTCTACGAGCGGCTGGTGGGCGCGACCGGGCAGCGCAAGGGGCTGAACGTGCATTCGGCCGAATTCGCGCCGGAGGCCGGCGGTACCTGGCACTACACCGTGGTGCTGACGCAGAACCTGAACCGGGGCGCGGTCAGCGAGGGGCAGATGCGCTTCACCGTGGAAGGCGTGCGCGCCGGCCGCCTGGTGACGGTGAGCTGGGACGAGCTGCACCAGCGCAGCGGCGTGCCGGGGCAGGCGTACTCGTTCCGTTATTTCCAGCAACTGGACGGCAGCGTGATCCTGCCCAAGGATTTCACCCCGCAACGTGTGAGAGTCTCCCTGGCCGGGGGGATTCCGGTGAACCAGACATTCGATTGGAAACTCGCCGGCAACGGCAGAGGGGAGTAGTCATGTTCGGCAACAAATCGGGCCGCGGCGGACAGACCGTGGTCGACACCCTGATCGGGGCGCAGGTGGTGATCCAGGGCGATCTCGTGTTCAGCGGCGGGCTGTACGTGGAAGGGCGCATCGTCGGCAAGGTGGTGGCCGAGGAGGGCGCGGCAGCCACGCTGACGCTGTCCGAGCAGGGCAGCATCGAGGGCGAGGTGCGCGTGCCGGTGGTGGTGATCAACGGCCGCCTGGATGGCGACGTGCACGCCAGCGAGCGGGTCGAGCTGGCATCCAACGCGCGCGTGCAGGGCAATGTGCACTACCAGGTGGTAGAGATGAGCGCCGGCGCGCAGCTGACCGGGCGCCTGATCCACCAAGGCACGCGCGCGGCGCTGCCGTCGCCGGGAGCAGCCGAGGACGTGGAGTCGCTGCAGGCCGAGGCCGTCGGCGCTTGATTCGTCGCGGGGGCGCCCCCATGCTGGGCGCATGAGCACGCTCGTTTCCCTGCCGTCGGCCGCCACTCCCGATTACCAGTCGCTGGAGCGGCCGTTGAACTTCACCTCGGCCGCCGCGGCCAAGGTGCGCGAACTGATCCAGGAAGAAGGCAACGCCGCGCTTGCGCTGCGGGTGTACATCCAGGGCGGCGGCTGTTCCGGGTTCCAGTACGGCTTCGAGTTCGACGAGAACCGCGCCGAGGACGATCTGGCGGTGGATACCGAGGGCGTGACCCTGCTGGTGGATCCGCTGAGCCTGCAGTACCTGATGGGTGCGGAGGTGGACTACAGCGAGGGCCTGACCGGCGCGCAGTTCGTCATCCGCAACCCCAATGCCAGGACGACCTGCGGCTGCGGCAGCAGTTTCAGCGTCTGAGCGGGCCGCCCGCGCCGGTTTGAACCGGCATCGGCCGGCCATCGCCACGCCGCCCGCGGCGGCAGGGTTGCCCCGCTTGCCCACATAGGCGCCTCGGCTTGCAGGCGGGACGCGGTTGGGGTCAGGCTAGCGCGATGACTCCACCCACTTCCGAAGTGTCCGGGTTCGCCTTCGTCGCCAACCCGCTGGATCGTGCCGATGCCCTGCGCGACGACGCCGACGCCATCGCCCGGCTGTGGCCGGACGGCCGCGTGCTGGTGCTCGATGCCGACGGCAATGCCTATACCGATGACACCGGCGCACTGCTGCCGCTGACCGGCGCGCAGCTGGGCGGCGGCCCGGGCGCGGCCACCTTCCTCGGCCTGCAGGACGGGCGCGGCTGGTTCAGCATCGAAGCCGCGGCGGTGCCGTTGCTGGCGCCCGGCCGCATGGACCTGCGGCGCTCGGCCAGCGAATGGCCGGCGGCGATGTCGAGCCTGTTCGCCTATGCCCGTGGCATGTCGTACTGGCATTCGCGTAACCGCTACTGTGGGGTCTGCGGCGGGCAGATCGCCTTCCGCCGCGCCGGCTTCATCGGCCATTGCCCGGACTGCGGCAACGAACATTACCCCCGGGTGGACCCGGCCATCATCGTCGCGGTCGGCGATGGCGAGCGCCTGCTGCTCGGACGGCAGCCGAACTGGCAGCCGCGGCGCTATTCGGTGATCGCCGGGTTCGTCGAGCCGGGCGAGTCGCTGGAGCAGACGGTGGCGCGCGAGGTGTTCGAGGAGACCCGGGTGCGGGTGCGGACTTGCCGCTACCTGGCGGCGCAGCCCTGGCCGTTCCCGGGCGCGCTGATGCTGGGCTTCGCCGCCACCGCGCACCCGGATCCGCCGCAGGTGGACGGTGAGCTGGAGGATGCGCGGTGGTTCGACCGCGACGCCGTGGCGGCCGCGCTGCGCGAGGAGGCGGCCGGCGCCGGAATCCACCTGCCGCCGCGCCTGTCGATCGCGCGCGCGCTGATCGAGCATTGGTACCGGCACGGGAACGCCTGAGCGGCCCGCCGCCACCGGTGCCTGCCGTCGCCTCGGCTAGAATCGTTGCCCGGGCCGTGCGGCGTCCGTCCGGCCCCGCCGCGTCACCGAGGAGAGCTGCATGTTCACCACCCTGCTTGCCGTGATCGCCGCGCTGGTGATCGGCCATGTCGCCCCGGGGGCGGTGGCATCGCTGCGCCGCTTCGACTGGTTCGCCGAGCTGGTGCGCTGGGTCGATGCCCGCAGCGACAGCCACGGCTTCTGGCGTGGACGCCATGGCGCGGTGCTGGTCCTGCTGCCGCCGCTGCTGGCCGTGGCCCTGCTGCAATGGCTGCTGCATGGTCCGTGGCTGGGGTTCGCGGCGCTGCTGTTCGCGATCCTGCTGCTGGTGTACAGCTGGGGCCCGCGCGACCTGGACGTGGATGTCGAGGCCATTCTCGATGCCGACGAACCGGCCGCCCGCGACCTCGCCGTCTCGCGCCTGGACCGCGGCGAGGTGCCGCCCACCGGCGATGCTGCATCGCTGGTCGAGGCGACGGCGGTGAGCGCGTTGCGCCGCTGGTTCGCGGTGTTGCTGTGGTTCCTGCTGCTGGGGCCGTGGGGCGCGCTGGGCTACCGGCTGGTGGCGCTGCTCGCATACGGCCCGCTGGCCGCGTTGCTGCCGGAGGACAATCGCCGCGGGGTGAAGTGGTTGCTCGCGGCGCTGGAGTGGCCGGTGGCGCGCCTGATGGCGCTGTCGATGGCACTGGTCGGCAACTTCGACGCGGTGTTCCGCGTCTGGCGCCTGGCCGGCGGCAACCGCTGGAGCACCGATCACGCCTTCCTCGGCGCGGTGGCCTGCGCCAGCGTCAACACCGAGCTGAGCGACGAGGCCGCGGAAGAAGCCGCGGCCGGCCTGGTACCGGTGGCGCAGAGCCTGCCGGAGCTGCGCGACATGATGAGCCTGGCCTGGCGCACGCTGCTGCTGTGGCTGGCGGTACTGGCGCTGTTCGTGATCGCCGGCTGGGTGGGGTAGGCGCAGGGGCCAACGCTCGGGCAATGCATTCAAGGCGCCGCTGGATGACCGTGCCGGAACAGGGAGGAGTGCCGTGGTGTTTTAGACGTCTACGGCAGCACTCACCGTCTACTACTCGGTCTACTATTCGCACCGTCAAGCCCAGCCACAGATGTGCTGGGCTCTCGTCGATGTTGCTCCTGAACGGCCTGGATTATTCCTGTTCTGGATTTGAACACAGGCTAGTTTCCGGCGCTTCTTCTTGGTCGCTTCGCAAGACATCTATGCAGCCACAGGAGAACTGCTGGCCATCGGGCATTGCAGGCAAGTGGAGCGGCACGCTCTCTTGACATGGATTAAAATTTGTGATCCAGGCTGTGCCTGTGCGTGCCAACCACAAGAAAACTTGCAAAAATTTGCCGAATGGTGTCATTTACGTTAACGATTGGTAAATTCAGTCGTGGCGTTCTTCATTGCTTTGCAGTGGCAATTCACTTCTCATTCAGGGGTTTTCGTATGGTTCGTAGGAATTTACGTAAAGCGGCGCTGACGGTGGCGCTGGCAGGGTGCCTAGTTTCCGTGGCACATGCACAGTCGGTAACCGGCAGCATCTTTGGCCAAGTGCCGGCCGATACCGGGACTTCGGTAGTGGTGCGCAACCTGGATACCGGGCTGACGCGTACCCTGCCGGTCGATGCCAATGGGCGCTATCGCATCACCGAGCTGCCCAACGGCCGCTATCGCGTGGCGGTACTGAAGGATGGGGTGGAAACCAGCGCACGCGAGGACGTGACGGTGAACATCGCCAGCGGTACCGAGGTGTCCTTCACCGGTGCGGCAACCACGCTGGATCGCATCGAGGTGCGCGGCACGTCGGTTCCGCCGGTCGACATCTCCCAGGTCGACACCCGCACGGTGTTCACCTACGAGCAGTTGCAGAAGCTGCCGGTGGCGCGTGACGTGACCGCCGTTGCACTGCTGGCGCCGGGAGCCGTGGCCAGCACCAGCTATAGCGGCACGCCCAGCTTCGGTGGTTCGGCCGCATCGGAAAACGCGTACTACATCAATGGATTCGCGGTGACCAACCCGTTGACGTCCATCGGCTTCTACACGCTGCCCTACGAGGCCATCGCCCAGCAGCAGACGCTGACCGGTGGTTACGGTGCCGAGTTTGGCCGTTCAACCGGTGGCGTGGTCAACGTGGTGACCCAGCGCGGCACGAACGAGTGGAAGGCTGGCATCTATACCATCTGGACGCCGGAGTCGCTGCGGGCATCGCCGCGCAACCTGATGTACCCGGACACGGGACACTTCCAGGCCGACGATCCTCGTGGAGCGGCCTACCAGACCGACGGCAAGCTGTACACGTATCGCAAGAAGAACCTCTCCTGGCAGGAAACCACCGGCGTCTATGGTGGCGGTCCGCTGATCAAGGATCGGTTGTTCTTCTACGGTGACGTGGAGATGGCCAAGACCGAGGGCACCAGCGTGCGCTATGCCACCAACGCCTCGGCCGCCAACCAGCGCAATGGCTGGAACCAGTATACCTACGAGTATCCGCGCTGGATGGCCAAGGTGGATTGGAACATCACCGACAACCACGTGCTTGAGCTTACCGGCGTGTCGGACGTGACCAAGTACGACGCGGATTACTACCAGTTCAACTATGCCGATTTCAGCCATGGCACCACCCAGAACGGTGGCGTGGAGACCAAGGACGACGCCAAGCTGTACATCGGCAAGTACACCGGCTACCTCACCGACAGTCTGACTCTATCAGCGCTGTATGGCCGTCAGAAGATCGAGCATTCCCAGGATCTGTACAACTATGATCCGAGTTGCCCCTATATCAGCGCCAGCACCACTGCGCAGGCCCCCGGCCTGACTTACACCAGCTGCCAATCGTCGACCGCGCTTGTCGCCGTGCCTGGCGCATTCGATGAGACGAAGGGCGGACGCCTGGATATCACTTGGCGTCTCGGTGATCATGAACTGCGCTTCGGCTATGACCGTCAGGATGCCGAGTCGTTGACCGGTACCACTTATCCGGGTGGCTATGGTTGGGTCTACGGGCGTTCGACCAATCCTGGCGTTGCCCTCGACGCTTCGCACGGCGTAGGCTCGCCGGCGAGTGCTGGTGGTCTGGGTACGCAGGGCTACTACGTCTATCGCTACTACAGCACGCAGCTGGCGCGCCCCAAGACCGAGCAGGCGGCCCAGTACATCGAGGATCGCTGGCAGGTGACGGACTCCGTGCTGCTGTCGCTGGGTCTGCGCAACGAGCAGTTCACCAACTATACCGGCACCGGCGAGAAGTACATCAGCCAGCGTCATCAGCTGGCGCCGCGCCTCGGCGTTTCCTGGGACGTCTACGGTGATTCCTCGCTGAAGGTGTTCGGCAACGCCGGTCGCTACCATCTGGCGATCCCGAACAACGTTGCTGTCCGTGCCGCTTCCGGCTCGCTGATCACGTCCGAGTACTTCACCTATACCGGCATCGATCCCACGACCGGCGCGCCCACCGGCCTGAACTCGATCCCGGTAGACCAGAGTCTGGGCTACACCTGCTCGGGCAACGCCATTTCCTCCAACAAGGAATGCGGCGAGGCGCCCGATCCGCGCACGCTGGCGGCCATCGACATCAAGTCGCACTACCAGGACGAGTACATCGTCGGTTTGGAGCAGGCACTGGGCAATGATGCGAGCTGGGGTGCGAAGTTGACCTATCGCGAGCTCAAGAGCGCGATCGACGATACCTGCACGCCTGCTCTGGGTGGTGCCTGCTTCCTGTTCAACCCGGGTGTGGGCAACACCTTCTGGGAAGAGCAGGCCGACGGCAGCTTCGAGAAGGTGCATTACTCCGCGGCCGACCTCGAACTGCCCAAGCTGAAGCGCAAGTACTATGCCTTGGACCTGTTCTACGAGAAGAGGACCGAGCGAGCCTACGGAAAGGTCGAATACACGTTCTCGCGCAACTACGGCAACACCGAGGGCCAGCTGAACTCCGACCTCGATATCGGCAGCGGCGGCCAGTCCGACGTGTCGGTCACCCAGGATTGGGATCTGCCGCAGTTGATGCAGGGCGCGAATGGCTTGCTGCCCAACCATCGTGCACACGTGATCAAGGCGTTCGGTTATCTGCAGTGGACCCCGGAATGGCGCACTGGTGCAACGCTGCAGGTGGCTTCGGGCCGTCCGCGCAACTGCACCAGCATGTATCCGACGCCGGATGCGGGCTTGTACAACGGCGCCTACTACTGGTACTGCGGACTGTCGGGTACCGGCACCGATCCCTCCAGTGCGGGCTATGTGCCGCCGTCGGCCGACTATGGCCCGTCTCCGCGTGGCTCCAAGGGCGAAACGCCGTGGACCTTCAATCTGGGTCTCAATGTGGCCTACTCGCCGCGTTGGGCGGAAGGGCTCACGCTGCAGGCGGACGTCCTCAACGTTCTCAACCGGCAGGTGGCAGGAAGCTACTACTCGCGTTACTCGGTGAGTCCGCATCGTGGTGCCAATGACTACAACCCGCTCTATGGTCAGGAGTTGAACTATTCGTCCCCGCGCTACTTCCGGTTCACGGCGCGCTACGATTTCTGATCATCGGTTTTTTTCAACTCTTTGAAGGAAATTTTTCCTCTCTCCACGCCCGGCTCAGTCCGGGCGTTTTCTTTGGGGACTTGGCCAGAACGGGTAGCAGTTCGCCAGTCCAGCAGCAGCTGAAGACTGGAGCAATGCGGCTCAGTGGGACTTCTGGGCGAAGCCGCCGCCAAGTGTGCGGCTACCCGTTGGTAGGGAGTCCAGCCACACCATGGGTTGAGAGAACCTCAAGATCCATTGTGTGCCAGCCACCCGAATCCAGATAACGATGAAGTATCGTCGCTTTATGGCGCGGAACATGCCGTGGCGGCAAAGGGAATGCTCAGCCCGGCGCGAGCAGGGTGAACGGGAACCAGGGCAGGTTGCGGGCGATCCAGTAGCCCGGCAACAGCACCAGCCACAGTCTGGGTTCCATCGCCCAGCGCATCAGCGGCTGCAGGCGCGCG
>JAFADB010000086.1 GCA_023425225.1 Pseudomonadota bacterium | reverse complement strand
GCTGCGACGGCCGCGGGTAGTACACCGGCGAGGTCAGGTCCACGCCGGCCTCGGCGAACACCGCCTGCACGTTGAAGCGCAGGTCCGAGTAGATGTACGGCAGCCGCAGCGGCTTGCGGGTGTAGGCGTTGAGCTCGTAGCGCGCCACGGTGTTGTCCAGGCCCACGTGCATCACGTAAGGCGCCGGGGTCTGCTCCAGCTCCGGCGTGCGCCGCACCGCCTCCATCAGCAGCGGTTCGATCTTGGCGAACGGCACCTGGTAGCCCAGCGCCAGCGGCATGTGCAGGATCACCCCGTCGCCGGCCGCCATGCCGCTGTAGTTGACCATCTGCCCGGCCAGGATCTGCGCGTTGGGAATGGTGACGATCTCGTTCTGCGGGGTCTGCACGCGGGTCAGCAGCAGGCTGCGCTCGATCACCCGGCCTTCGGTCTGGGCGATGCGCACGTAGTCGTCCACCTGGTACGGCCGCATGTAGGTCAGCACCACCCCGGAGACGATGTTGCCCACCGCCGAGGACGAGCCCAGCGACACCAGCACGCCCAGGAACACCGAGATGCCCTTGAAGGCGCCGGAACTGGCCGCCGGCAGGTACGGGAAGATGATGATGACCACGAACACCACCACCAGCGTCTTGGCCAACTGGTAGGTCGGCCCGGCCCAGTCCGGGTGGAAGCCGCGGAAGCGCACGGTGCCCAGCTCGATCTGGCGGAAGAAGAAGTACACGCCCTTGAGCAGCACGCGCCCGGCGACGATGGCGAACACGATGAACAGCAGCTTGGGGATGTAGTGGACGATGCCCAGCGCCACCGCGGTCAGCGGCTCGGTGAGGTAGTCCAGCGCCTGCTCTTCCAGCTGCTGGGTGGCGGGGAAGAAGTTCAGCGTGACGATCGCCCACGCCGCCAGCAGCACCAGGCAGCCGAGCAGCCGCGCCACGCCCAGCAGCGAGACCAGCAGCGCGACGATCCGGTCCTCGCTCAGCAGCACCATCTTCTGGAAGCGAATGGTGTGGATGCGCGTGCCCTTCCAGGCGCGTATGCGCATGCGCATGCGCTCCAGCGTGCGCGTCCACAGCCATATCAGCATGCCGGCGACGGCCAGTGCCAGCAGCGCATAGAGCACGGGCAGCCAATCGTGGGGGGAGAACCAGTTCTTCCAGTCTTTCACGTTGCGATCCGGGGGCGGGGCATCCAGTACCGCCTGTCGGTGCCCATCTTAATCCCGCGACCATGCGCACTCCGTCGACACCGGCCCACGCCGGCGTCGTTTGGACGGATAATCCACCGCTCTCCCGCCCGCCCCCCCGCCAATGCAGACGCTCGATTTCGAACTCGACCGGGACCACGACCACGTGGAACTCAACCAGTTGCTCAAGCTGGCCGGGCTGTGCGACAGCGGCGGCCAAGGCAAGGCCATCGTGGCCAGCGGCGCGGTCAGCGTAGACGGCGTGGTGGAGCTGCGCAAGACCGCGAAGATCCATGCCGGGCAGAGCGTCCGGCTCGACGACGTGACCATCCGCGTGATTCCCGCGGAGTGATCCCCGCGGAGTGATCGGGCGGAGTGATCGGGCGGAGTGATCCGCCCACAGGATCCAGCCCGGCCGATCAAGCCGGCGTGTCCCGGGCACTGGGTCCGCGCCGCAACCGGCCGGGACGGCCGCGCCGGGATGCCTCAGCGCGTCAGCGCGCGGCGCTGGGTCAGGTGCGCGGCGATGGCCTGCTTGAACGGCGCCACGCCGTTGGCCACGCGCAGCGCGGCATTGCGCACGAAGCGCGCCGGCAGGCGGTCGTCGGTGTACAGCGCGGCGACCGCGTTGGTGGCCTCGTACAGCGGCCGCGTCGCCAGGCGGTGGCTGCGCTGGTAACCGGCCAGCACCGCCGCATCGCCGATGTCGCGGCCGCCGGCGGCGGCCTTCAGCACCGCCCGCGACAGGCGCGCCTGGCTCTGCAGGCCGAAGTTGAAGCCGTGCGCGGTCACCGGGTGCATGCCCACCGCGGCGTCGCCGATCAACGCATAGCGCTGGCCGACGAAGCGGTGCGCATACACCCCCACCAGCGGATAGGCGTGGCGCGAACCGTCCTGCACCATGGCGCCGAGCCGGTGCTCGAACAGGCCGGTGACGGCCCGGCCGAAGCCCTCCTCGTCCAGCGCCAGCAGCGCCTCGGCCTCGCGCGGCGGCAGCGTCACCACCGCGCCGGCGCGCTCGCCGTTGAGCGGCAGCAGCGCCAGCGTCTTGCCGTAGCCGAACCACTCCCAGGCGGCATGGTGGTGCGGGCGCTCGTGGCGCATTCGGCACACCAGCATGGTCTTGCCGAAATCGCGCATCTGCGCGCCGATGCCCATCATCCGCCGGGTGGCGGAGAAGCGGCTGTCGGCCGCCACCACCAGCCGCGCCGACAGCTCGCCGCCATCGGACAGCGCCACGCGGGTACGCGCGTCACCCGGCTGCAGGCCGGTCACCGAAACCCCGTCGAGCAGTTCCAGTCCGGCCTGGCCCTCGGTGGCCTGCCAGGTGGCGCGGCGGATCAGGTGGTTGGGCACCAGCCAGCCGAGCTCGCCGGCCTGGCGCTGATGCGCGGCGAAGGTCAGCGAGAACGGCGAGGAACCGTTCATGACCTTGGCATCGCGCAGGATGGAGATCTCCTGCGGATCGATCCGCTCCCACACTCCCAGCCGTTCCATGATCTCGCGCGAGGCGTGGGTCAGCGCGATCTCGCGCCCGTCGAACGCCGGATCGGCCAGCCGCTCGCGCGGCTGCGGCTCGACCAGCGCGACCGACAGGCCGCTGCCGGCCAGCGAGCGCGCAAAGCTCAGCCCCGCGGGACCGGCGCCGACGATGACCACATCCACCTGTTTCATGCAATTTCCCGTACTGGACAGCGCGTCAGGATAACGTCCGGCGCGACCGCAGGACGTTGATCTGGATCAGCCGCGCTCAGCCCAGCAATGACCACAGCAGCATCACGATGCCCACCATCGACACGCCCCACACCAGGCTGCGCAGGTAGGGAATGCCGGCGGCATACAGCGGCACGTAGACCAGCCGCGCCCAGAAGTACAGCTGCACCGCCAGCGCGCTGCGCCCGTCCTGGCGCCCGGCCAGCACCACCGCCAGCACCAGCGCGGCGAAGAACACGAAGGTCTCCATGAAGTTGCGCACCACCCGCTCCATCCGCGCCGCCACGCCGGTCAGCGGCGCCGGGGTACCGTCGCGGGCGCTGGCGTTCCATTTCATCCCTCGTTGGCGCGTCATCAGCGCCGAGGCCAGCAGCACCTGCACGATGCCCAGCAGCACCGACCAGGCCAGCATGCGCAATTCGATAGTCATCTCTTCTCTCCCGGGCAGCGATGGATCAGGACCTGGGCGGCACGCGCAGGCTGTAGCCGGACAGGCGCCAGGTCCTGTCCTCGTCCAGGCGGAAGGACACCAGTTCGCGCACCGGCTGCGGCGCGCCGGCGAAACGGCTGGGGAAGCTGACGTTGATGTAGAGGCCGGCCGGCACCTGCGCGCCCGGCCCGTACTGCACCCGGCTCACCGAAGGCTGGCCGCGGCCGACCACCGCGCCCAGCCGCGTGCGCTCCTCGCCCACCTGCTGGACGAAGGCCTCGCGGGTGACGGCCTTCTTCGCCACCACCGAGGCACCGTCCCACAGCGGCCCGACCTGTCCGGCATCGACCATCTGCGCGATCCTGAGTGCGGCCTGGCCCATCTCCGCGTCCTGGCGGGCGAGCTGCGCCTGCTGGGCGGGCGTGGGTGCGGCCGGCGCCGGCGCCGCGGCCGGCTGCTGGGCACGGGCGCCGCCGGCGACCACGGAAACGGCCAGGCAGGCGAGCAACAGGCTGGGGATGGAGCGCATGGCGGACCTCGTACGATGGGCGCGAAGAGCGGGAATGTAGCAAGGTTGGCTCAGGCCACGCCGCCGTCCGCCGGCGGCGGGCGATGGCGCCAGACCTGCCAGGTGACCCACAGCATCCACACCGTGCCCGCCACCAGCCCGGCCAGGCTCAACCAGCTGCCCAGCGACGCCAGCAGCCGCAGGTGCAGGCCCTGCGCCAGCTGCATCAGCACCTCGGCCAGCAGCAGCCCGCCCAGCATCAACGCCAGCGGCGGCCAGTACGCACGTAGTGCCCTGCGGGTTCTGTCGCGCATGGCCGCCCTCCCTCGAATGTGCCGACGCTAGCCGCGGCCGGGTCCCGGCAGCGTGAAGGACTCAGCCGTCGGTATGGACCGCCGGTGCCAGCGGCAACGCCGCCGAGTCGATCTCCGACAGCGGGCTTTCGTCCGGGCAGGCGGCGTCGGGGAAGCCGAAGCGCTGCTTGAGCGCCTGGCCGCAGGCGGTCAGTGCCTCCATGTCGGCATGGGCGGCCTTGCACTCCTGGTCGAAGGCCACCAGGAACGCGTCCTTGCGGCGCAGGAAATCGTCGCCGCACTTGCGCATCTGCTTGATCCGGTCCAGGTCGTCCTGCACCGCGTTGGTGCCGTCCAGGCCGTACAGCTTGAGCTCGTCGGCGGTGAGCAGGCGCACGCTGCGGTTGGGCACGGTCATCATCAGGTCGGCCACCGCCACCGCCACGCCGTTGCGCTCCAGGTAGTCCTTGACGTTGCCGTAGACCTCGTGCAGCTCGCGGTTGAGCTCGGCGCGCGAGGTCGCCCTGGAGCTGATGCGCATCATCCGGTGGATGCCGACCTTGCCCGAGACCAGCCGGTTGTCGCCGGCGGCCAACACGAACACGCAGGCGCTGTGGCAGATCGAGCCCTCGCGCACCCACATCGTCCAGCCCGACTCGCCGATCGCGTCGCCGGCGCGGATCGCCGCCTCCACCTGCCCGCCGCTGGAATCCAGGTCGAGGATGCGCTTGCCGATGCCCAGCCGGTCGGCCACCAGCGCCACGCGCCAGACCAGTTCGGAGAAGCCGTCGTTGATCTTGCCGGCATAGCGCACGCGCAGCAGCCCGCGCTCGGCGCACGGCGCCAGCGCGGCTTCCAGCGTCGGCTGGTCCAGCCCGGCCAGCGGCTCGCCGTCGCCGGCCTCGCCGGCGTAGTCGGTGTCACAGCTGATCCAGGCCTTGCCCTGCTGCAACTCGACCTGCGGCCACGACCGGGACTGGGTCGAAGGCCGCGGCGGCACGACCACGGTGGCCGTATCCACCGACACCATGTGGTCGCCGTCGACCGCAGCCTGGCGCAACGGCACCTCGGCCTGGGTGTGATCGGGCGCCTGGCCCTGGCTGCAGGCCGCAAGCGCGAGCCCCAGGCACAACCAAAGCGGGCAACGACTCTTGAGCATGCAGGTTCGGCTTTGCGGATGCGGCGGTGCGGGATGCCACAGTCTAGGCGCCGCACGGCGTGATCGACAGGCCGTTCATCAATGCGCGATGAACCGCCGCCCCGATGGCGGGCGTCGGCCGGCATCGATGTCCGAATATGGCCAGCGTCGCCGCCGGGCGTGCCTACACTGGGCGCCATGGATGCCCCGAGCCTGCCCGATGCGGAACTGTACGAACGCGCCCGCCTGTCGCGCGACGCGCGCTTCGACGGCGTGTTCTTCACCGCCGTGCGCAGCACCGGCATCTACTGCCGGCCGGTCTGCCCGGCGCCGCCGCCCAAGCCCGGCAACGTCACCTACTACCCCACCGCCGCGGCCGCCAGCGCGGCCGGCTACCGTCCCTGCCTGCGCTGCCGGCCGGAGCTGTCGCCGCAGGCGCAGCGCCACCTGGACGACGCCACGCTGCAGCGTGCGCTGGCGCTGCTCGGCGAAGGCGCGCTGCAGGACGACGCGGTGCCGCAACTGGCCGGACGCGTCGGCCTGAGCGCACGCCAGCTGCAGCGGCTGTTCGTCGCCCGGCTCGGCGCCACGCCGGCGCAGGTGCATGCCACCCGCCGCCTGCTGCTGGCCAAGCAGTTGCTCACCGAGACCGCGCTGCCGGTCACCCAGGTGGCGCTGGCGGCCGGCTTCAACAGCCTGCGCCGTTTCAATGCCGCCTTCGCGCAAGGCTGCGGCATGCCGCCCACGGCGATCCGCCGCCAGTGCGCCGCGCCGTCCGGCGGCGAGCTGGTGCTGCGCCTGGGCTATCGCCCGCCGCTGGATTTCGCCGCGATGCTCGCCTTCCTGCGCCGGCGCGCCATCCCCGGCATCGAGCGCATCGGCCCGGACAGCTACGAGCGGGTGACCGGCCCGGCGGACGCGTCCACGCTGATCCACGTCAGCGCCGACCCGAGGCGGCCGGAACTGCTGCTGCGCATCGGCGGCCCGGTCGACCCGCGCGCCATCCCCGGCATCGTGCGCCGGGTGCGGCGGCTGTTCGACCTCGATGCCGACCTGCGCGCGGTGCACGAGGTGCTGGCACGCGACCCGTTGCTGGCCGAGGCCATCGCCCGCCGTCCCGGGTTGCGCGTGCCCGGCGGCTGGGACGGCTTCGAGGTGGCGGTGCGCGCCGTGCTCGGCCAGCAGGTCAGCGTGGCCGGCGCG
>JAFADB010000061.1 GCA_023425225.1 Pseudomonadota bacterium | reverse complement strand
CTTTTTCGTTTCGTCAACACCTCGTTTCGAGGTCTTTCCGAATCCCTTCGCCGTGCCGCCCAGAGGCGTTCCGTCGAAGTGAGCCGCCCATTGTAGCCGGCTTTTCCTGCCCGTCAATACCCAATCTTTCGGGTGGTGACGCCCCCGGGTGCTTGAGCTGCGAAGCAGCCGTTGCGTCAGGGGAAGGAAAGTATGACCCCAAAATCAGGGCTTGGGAAGATCTTTCGGGAAATTTTTCATCAAACCTTCATCGAGGCGTGCCAGCCCGCCCTGGGACGCCATTCAGGCCGCCGGCAGCAGCTGCACCCGGGCGAAATTGCGCTTGCCCACCTGCACCACGCCCTCGAAACCCGGGACGAACACCCGCTGCGTATCCTCCACGACTTCGCCGTCGATGCGCACCGCGCGTTCCTTGAGTTTCCGGTTGGCCTCCGAGTTGCTCGGCGTCAGGCCGGCGGCGGTCAGCAGCGCGGCCACGCGCACGCCCTCGAGTGGCACGTGGACGTGCTGCAGCGGCAACAAGCTGGTGTCGCCCTGGCCGGTCACGACCGCCTGCCAGCCGGAGATGGCCTGCTCGGCGGATGCCGCATCGTGGAAGCGGGTCGCCAGTTCGCGCGCCAGGCGCAGCTTGACCTCGCGCGGGTTGAGCGCGCCGGCCTCGACGTCGGCCCTGAGCGCACGCGCCTCGGCTGCGCTGATGTCGAAGGACAGCAGTTCGATCCAGCGCCACATCAGGTCGTCGCCGATCTTCATGGTCTTGGTGACGATGTCGATGGCCGGCTCGCTGATGCCGATGTAGTTGCCCAGCGACTTGGACATCTTGGCCACGCCGTCCAGCCCTTCCAGCAACGGCATGGTCAGCACCACCTGCGGCGACTGGCCATAGTGCTCCTGCAATCCGCGGCCCATCAGCAGGTTGAATTTCTGGTCGGTGCCGCCGAGTTCGACATCCGCGTCCAGCGCGACCGAGTCGTACCCCTGCACGAGCGGATACAGGAACTCGTGGATGGCGATGGACTGCTGGGCCGCGTAGCGCTTGGCGAAGTCGTCGCGCTCGAGCATGCGGGCGACAGTGTGCTGGCCGGCCAGGCGGATCATGTCGGCGGCCGTCATGGCGCCGAACCATTCCGAGTTGAAGCGCACCTCGGTGCGCTGGCGATCGAGCACCTTGAACACCTGCTCTTCATAGGTGCGCGCGTTGGCGAGCACGTCCTCGCGGGTGAGCGGCTTGCGGGTGATGTTCTTGCCGGTGGGGTCGCCGATCATGCCGGTGAAGTCGCCGATCAGGAAGATGACCTGGTGGCCGAGGTCCTGGAACTGGCGCAGCTTGTTGAGCAGCACGGTATGGCCCAGGTGCAGGTCCGGCGCGGTTGGATCGAAGCCGGCCTTGACCCGCAGCGGCCGGTCGCCGGCCAGGCGCTTCTCCAGTTCCTCGACCTTGAGGATTTCATCGGCCCCGCGGCCGATCAGGGCAAGGGACTCGGCAATCGAATTCACGCGTTGATACTCCAGTGGTACGGCTTCAAGGACCTGAACGATGTTAAGTTCAAGTTAATGGCGCGGCAACAAAAAACCTGAACCAGCTCAATGGTTTGACGCGCTCTTTTCAGGTGACTATGGTAGCGCGGGTTCGATGCCGCCTTCCGCGGTCCAGAGGATTTCCCAGAATGCCGCTCACCGATCTGGGCAGCGCTCGCGGCAAGCAGCGCTTTCAAGAACGCCTGAACATCCTTCACGACTCTGCCCTGCACCGGAAGCTCAAGCAGCATCTCCCCGCCGCCTTCAACCAGCGCTGGACACGGCGGCACTGGATCCACGCCAGCCTGTTCGCGACGATCGGCGCGCTGGCGGCCACCATCGTTCCCGGCTTTTCCAACGCCATCGCGCCGCCGCTGCAGACCCATTCGACCTTGGCCCTGCCGCTGCCGCCCTTGTCGGCCGAACGCCAGCAGGGCGTGGCGGTGGACAACTGGCAGATCCTGCACGTCGAGCCCGGGCAGACGCTGGGTGCGCTGTTCGAACAGCTCAGCATCCCGGCCACGGTGATGCACCGCATCCTGGAACACCCCGGCACGCGCCAGGCGCTGACCAAGTTGCGCCCGGGCGCGGAGATCGCATTCGAGCTGCCCGGCGAAGGCGAGCTGCGCACGATCCGCTTCGACCGTGATCCCACCCACCGGATCGAGCTGTCGCTGCAGGGCGACCAGATCCGCGAGAAGGTGCTGGAGCGTGCCATCACCACGCGCACCGTGGCGACCAGCGGCGAGATCACCTCGTCGCTGTATGCCGCCGCGCGCAAGTCCGGGATGTCGCCGGCGGCCGTGGTGACGATGACCGACGAGATCTTCAAGTACGACATCGACTTCGACAAGGACCTGCAACCAGGTGACCGCTTCAGCGTGGTGCTGGACGAGACCTGGCGCGAAGGCGAGCGCATCGATACCGGCGCCATCCTGGCGGCGACCTTCACCACCGGCGGCAAGACCTACAGCGGATTCCGCTACGCGCGCGACGGTAAGTCGGCCGAGTACTTCGACGCCGACGGCCGTCCGCTGAAAAAAAGCTTCATCCGCATGCCCATTTCCTATGCGCGCCTGAGCTCCACCTTCGGCTCGCGCAAGCACCCGATCCTGGGCACGATGCGCATGCACAAGGGCGTGGACTACGCCGCCGCCACCGGCACGCCGATCATGGCCGCCGGCGACGCGCGGGTGCAGTTCGCCGGCACCCAGCGCGGCTACGGCAACGTGGTGATCCTGGACCACGGCAAGGGCTACACAACGCTGTATGGGCACATGTCGCGCTTCGGCAAGATCAAGACCGGCCAGCGCATCAGCCAGGGCACGGTGATCGGCTACGTCGGCTCCACCGGCCTGGCGACCGGACCGCACCTGCACTACGAATTCCGCGTCAACGGCCAGCACCGCAATCCGCTGTCGATCACCATGCCGCCACCGGAGCCACTGCGCGGCGCCGAGCTGGCGAAGTTCCGCGCACAGATCGCGCCGGCGCTGGCACGCATCGAGAGCCTGGAGAAGGCGATCTACGCCGACGCCGGAACGCCCGGCGCGAAGAGGACCGCGAACGTTTCGACGGCGCAGGTTCCCCCGGCCAAGCGCGGCTGAAGGTCACCGCCCGGGCCGGCACTCGGCCACCGCGGGCCGTTGACGCGGCCCGTGCGCCGGCCTGAAGCTGCCGGATTCGTCCGCTGGCCGTTCCCATGTCATCTATCCGCCCCGAATCCGACCTGTTCCTCGGCCTGATGTCGGGTACCAGCGCCGACGGCATCGACGCGGCGCTGGTGCGCTTCGACGACGACGCCACGCCGCGCTGCGAGCTGCTGCTGGGAAAGACCTTCGCCTGGGACCCATCGCTGCGCGAGGCGCTGGTGGCGTTGGGCCAGGGACAAGACACCGTCTCGCTGGACGAGCTGGGCCGGCTCGATGCCCGGGTCGGCCTGTGCTTCGCCGAGGCCGCCAACCGCCTGGTCGCCGACGCCGGCGTGGATCGCGCGCGCATTGCCGCGATCGGCTCGCACGGGCAGACCGTGCGCCACCGGCCTTCGTCCGATCCGGCCTTCACCTGGCAACTGGGCGACGCCAGCCGCATCACCGAGGCCACCGGCATCACCACGGTGGCCGATTTCCGCCGCCGCGACGTTGCCGCCGGCGGCCAGGGTGCGCCGCTGATGCCGGCATTCCACCTGGCCATGCTGGGCGCCGGCGACGAGGACCGCGCGGTGCTCAACCTGGGCGGGATCGGCAACCTGACGCTGATCCCGCACCGCGGGACGGTGCGCGGCTTCGATACCGGCCCGGCCAACGCCCTGCTGGACGGCTGGTGCCAGCGCCACAGCGGGCAGCCGTTCGACGCCGATGGACGCCTGGCCGCCAGCGGGCGCGTGGACGACGGATTGCTGCAGCGGCTGCTGGAGGACGAATGGTTCGCGCTGCCGCCGCCCAAGAGCACCGGGCGCGAGCAGTTCCATCTGGACTGGGTGGACTCCCGGCTGGCGGGCGCCCCGCTCGGCGCCGCCGACGTGCAGGCCACGCTGCTGGAACTGAGCGCGGCCACCGTGGCCGATGCGCTGCGCGCCTGGCAGCCCGAGACCACGCGGCTGCTGGTCTGCGGCGGCGGCGTACGCAACCCGCTGCTGATGGCGCGGCTGCGCGCGCGGCTGGCGGGCGTGAC
>JAFADB010000051.1 GCA_023425225.1 Pseudomonadota bacterium | reverse complement strand
GCGGCGTGTACCTGGCCCCAGCCCTGGGTCGCCAGTTCGAAGCCCTGCCCGCGCAGCGCGCCGCGACGGGTGTCGGCGTGCTCGACCAGGTAGCCCAGTTCCAGCCGGCTGTCGGCCAGCGAGGTGTGCAGGCGCGTGCGCAGCTGGCCGGGGGTGTCGTCGATCACCCACTGCTGGCTGCCGCCGCCGTCGTGGGCCGTGGTGTGCAGGCCGCTCAGGGTGCCTGGCTGGTCGGTCTCCACGCCGCCGCCAAACGGCGGGGCGACCTCGCCGTTGTACAGCTGGCCGGTGATGCGCGGCTGGTCGATGTCGCCGTGCTGGAACTCCACCAGCACCTCGGCACCGATGCGCGGCAGGAAATGGCTGCCCCAGTTGGGGCCGGCCACCGCTTCGGCCACCGGCACCCAGGTGCCGCTGCCGGCATCGCCCGGGGCGTGCGCGTGGGCGGCGCCTTCGGCCGCCAGCCCGCCCGGGTTGGGGGTGCTGCCGCGCTGCCAGGCGAACTGGATGCGCACCTGGTGGTCGCGGTTCGGGGTGACGGCAGCATCGGGCAATCCGACCACGCGCGCGCTCTGCAGGCCGTGCACGCTCGGGCGGTCCTGCGGCAGCGGCCGTAGCGCAGTACCCACCGGCACGGCGACGAAGCGGTTACGGTAGCTGCCGCGCTCCAGTTCCGGAGCGGCGAGCAGTTCGGCGATGCCTGACTCGAGGTTGTTGGTGGCCGTGTGCGCCACCACCAGCGGGATGAACTCCAGTCCCTCATGCTGGGCATGCTGGCGCAGGGTGTAGCGCGTGCCTGCCGCCAGCGTGCGGGCGCTGCCGGCCCCGGCATGGACGCGCCGTGCCAGGCGCAGGGCCTCCAGCCGCGCCTGCGCGGCGGTCTGCGCCTGTTCCGACCGCGGCAGCATGCCGGCGCGCGGCTGCACGTAGACCTCCAGCGGCGGCAGCCCCTGGTCCTCGACCTGGTGCCGGCCGGCGATGCTCGCCAGTTGCTCGCTGTGCCAGCTGGCCACAAGCGCGGCGTTGGGCACGACCTGACGCTGCTCGCCGAAGGCGGTGACCGCGTCCTCGGCCTCGGCGTAGTCGGCACGATGGAAACGGATCGGACCGCCCTCGAGCAGCTCGGCCTGCGGATCGAACACCACCAGGGTATGGGCGGCTTCGCCCTCCTGCGCGTGTTCGTAGCGCCAGGCCAACCCGGCATTGGCCAGCAGCCGGGCAACGAAGTCGGCATCGCTCTCGCGGTACTGCGTGGTGATCGCCGGCGCAGGCAATGCCGACTGGACATCGAAGCGGTACGTGGCCTGCGGGTAGTCGGCGAAGATCTTCTCGCAGATGCCGCGCACGTCCAGGTCCTGGAAGATAACGGCGTTGCGACGCAGGGCCAACAGTGCGGTCCATGGCTCCAGCGTCAATCGGTAACGCGCCAGGCCACCATCGCCGCCAAGGACATGCACCGCGGTGCACAGGCCGTGCCAGCGGCGCTGCCTGCCATCTGCCTGGCGCAGCAGCAGCGTCAGGGGCTGTTCGAGCAGATCATCGACCGGCAGGAAGGCCGAGGTGGCCAGGCAGTCGATCTCGAAACGGAACGATGCACAAATCCGTTCCTGGCCTGTGAACCTCTCCACCACCAGGCCCGGCAACGGGGAATGCAGTTGGATCAGGCGCGACTGCTGCGAGGGTGCGGCCAGGCGCGCCAGTGCTGCGGATACGTCCATATTGTCCTTCTCCATGACCATGGCCCTTGCGGGACATGCCCGGCCAGTTATACCAGAGCCCGGGCGGCGATGGCCGCGTCCGCACGCCGGGAGCGGTCAGTGCGTGATGTCCGTTCCAGTCGCGGCGCCCGGTACATGACGCCCCTGCCCACTGCGTCGCAGCAGGCCATCTCGGACTTCGAGCAGGGGAGCGGAGAAGGTTTCCGCGCGCCGCCCCTGCCCGTCCGCAACAGTTGGATCAGCGGCCGGAGGCCGCTCCCGGGCGGGCCTTGGACGCGTCGCGTTCGATGACGTCCACCTTGGGCTCCTTCCAGGGCCCGGTGACGTGGTAGGTCTTGGCGCCGATCTCGCCCAGCGGGCGCGACAGCACCGCGTTGGCGGCTGCGCCCACCGCCGCACCGACCGGCCCGCCGGCCACCGCGCCGACCACCGTCAGCAGGTTGCCGGACCTGGGATTGACCTCCACCGTCTGGTCGTATTGCTGCGTGCGCAGGTCGGCCTGGCCATGGATGGCGATGTCGGCCGCCGGACCCTCGATGGCGATACGGTCGGTGCGTGCCAGGCCGTCGCCGAACTGCAGCGTGCCCTCGATGCGGTTGAAGGCCAGCCCCTTGGAGAAGAAATCGCGGAAGTCGAACATCAACCGCCGCGGCAGCTGGGCGATGCTCAACAGGCCCAGCACGCGGCCGGCACCGGGTTCGACTTCCAGCAGCTGGCCGTTGCGCACGTCGCCATGCAGCTGGCCCTGCAGGTTGGCCAGGGCGAAGCCGGTGGGACCGCCGGGCCAGCGCGCGTCGAGTTCGATCTGGCCCTGGCCGCCACGCAGCTGGCCGCCATAGTCGAGGTTGCGCGCCAGCTCGCCGACATCCTGGCTGTCGATGCGGCTGACCAGGCGCGTATGGGCGCCTTCTCCGCGCCCACGCCATTCGCCGGTGATGTCGATCGCCTGGCGGGGGGCGCGCAGCTTGAGCTGGTCCAGCTGCAGCCCGTCGTCCACCGGGCGGCTGCGCAGTGAGGCGCTGCCCAGCGTGATGTTGCCGAAGCGCAGGTCGTCGATGTCCAGCGCCAGTGCCGGGATCTGCGCCGGGTCGGCCTGCTCGGCGGCCCGCCGGGTCTGTTCGGGCAGCGACTGCACCAGCACCGAGCCGGTGACCACCACGTCCTGCGTGGGTGCAGGCGGCGGCGCCACCGATTGCCAGTGCACTCGCTGCAGCTGGCCGGTGATGACGCCGCCATCGGCCTCGGGCACGTTCAACGAGCCTGCCAGCGAAGGCCCGGTCAGCGTGGCCTGGATCGCGCCGGCCTGCGGCTGCAGTTGCAGGCGGGTGTTCTCGAACACCCCGCCGATCAGCAGCAGCCTGTCCACCTGCACATCGACCTGGCGCAACGCCACGCCCTCGTCCGGCGCGCCGGACGAGGCCTCGCCCTTGCCGGCCGAACGCGCCAGGCCGATCCAGTCCAGCGCATCCAGCGACTCGGTGTGGCCGTTGATCTCCAGGCCGCTGGCCGGCGGTTCGCTCGCCACGTGGTCGGTGCCCATCACCACGCGCACTCCCGTCTGCTCGCCGTGGCTGCGCGCGGCCAGCGCCATCAGCTGGCCGAACGCCACGTCGACCCGGCCGCTGTCCATCGGCAGCATGACGCCGACCGTGGTCGTGAGCGGATCGTCGGCGGGTTTGTCCAGGGGCGCCGGCAGGTGCAGTGCCGTTCCCACCAGGTCCGAACGCAGGGTCAGCCGGGTGGGGGCGGCCTGCGCTCCGGGCGCGGCGTCGGCCGGCAGCGTGACGCCGACGGTCCAGGAGGAAGTTCCCTGCACGTAGTGCTTGAGCCAGGCCAGCTCGGGGGCGCGGTCGAGCAGTTCGTCCGCGTCCATCGCCGCACCCAGCTCGGCCTCGAACGCCTGTTTCGGATCGTGCACGTCGCTGCCGGCGCGCAATGCCAAGGTGCCGGTACGGCCCTTGTGCACCACCGCCAGCGAGGGCGCATCGAAGCCGCTGTCCGAATACCGTGCCGTGCCGCGCACCTGGTCGAACGCCAGGTCCCAGCGCTTGTCGGCCAGGTGCGCACCCTGCAGCTCCACCTGCCCGCGCAGGTGGTGTTCCGGGCTGTCCTGCTCGGCCAGCGGCAGCAGCATGTCGAAGCTGGCGATGGCGGGACCGCTCGCGCTCAGGGCGTCCAGGGTGTCGGCATAGCTTTCACGCAGCGGACTCTGCCGCAGCATGGACAGCAGCCGGGTCGCGTCGCTGCGCGAATCGGCGCGTACGTACAGCCGCGAAGTGCCGAAATTCTCGATGCCGGCATCGAAGCGATCCACCGCCACCCCGGCTAGGTCGCCGCGTCCGCCGATCGAGAAGCCGTTGCCGATGAAGGCCACGTCGGCCTCCACCTGCTGCATCGCCGGCCAGTCTGGCTGGAACCGGATGTCGCCGCCGACGATGCGCCCGCTGGCCTCGAAGCGGCCGTTGTGCTCGTCGAACGGCCAGTCGTCCAGGTCGCCGGTGACCAGGCCCACGCCGCCGCTCAGGGTGCCGCCCACCAGTGCCGCATCCAGCCAGTCGGTGGTGGCCTCGCTCATCTGCGAGTGCACCCAGAACTTCTTGGCCGTGGTCACCGACGTGTCGTCCAGTCGCGCGGCCAGGTTCATCCACGGCCGGGTGCCATCGCCCTGGAACCACAATCCGCCGCGCACGTCGGCGGCATAGTCGTCGGCCTGAACCCGCAGCGCCGGGGTGGCGACCTGCCAGCCCTCGCCCTCGCGCCAGCCGACGACATGGCCGGCCAGGCGCACCTCGTGCACCACGCCGAAGCCGGTCGGCCAGTCGAAGCGCACCTTGGACGAGGCGTCGGGATCGAACTCGATCGCCTGCGCATCGCCATGGAAATCCCCGCGCACGCCGGCCAGTCCCGGCGCATCGCCCACCGCCGCGAAAGCGGCCTGGTCGAGCCGGCCCTGCACCCACAGCGGTCCTCCGGCGGTGCCCGACATCTCCACGTCGCGCAACCGCAGCTGGGGCCGGGCGGCCAGCAGCCACTGCCGCAGCGCCGGCGGGAGCCGGTCGCTGAGCGCGACCAGGGCCAGCGCCGGCGAAACATCCAGCTGCCCGCCGGCCAATGCCAGGTACTTGCCACCGGCCACCAGCAGCCCGTCCATGCGCTGCTGCGCCTCGCCCTCGCCCACGCGCAGGACCGGCGCATCCAGCCGCCAGCCATCGGCGGTCGTGCACCAGCGCGCGCGTGCCTGCACCCGCGCCAGGGCCAGCGTCGGTGCCGGCGTCGCGTTGTCCGGCGCGGTCCCCGACAGCCGCAGCTGGCGCAGGTCGGCATCGACGGTGGCCGCGGCGATCCGGCGATCCTGCAGGCGTGCCCACAGCTGCAGCCGTCCGTTGCCGTCGGTGGCCTGCACGCCGGACGCCTGCAGCAACGACGACCATGCGCCGATGTCGGCTGGCTCGGCCCCCACGTAGAGGCTGCCGTCGCCCTTGTCGCGCGCGAAATCCGCCACCGCGGTCAACGGTGCGTGCGCAGGATCGATCCAGCCACGCGCGCCGGCCCGGATCCGGTCGCCGTCGACGCGCAGCCGCAGGTCGATCCTCGGCAACGTCACCTGCCAGTCGAGCGTGGGCGCCTGCAGTTCCAGCCGGCCATCGACCACCTGCAGTTCGCCCAGCCGCCGCAGGGTCTCCAGCGGATCGCCGCCGGAAGACGACGGCAGTCCCTGCACCGACCAGCTGCCATCGCCGGCGCGCACCAGCGTCAACGCGATGCCGCGCAACCTCAGTTCGGTGAACGAGCGTCCCGGCAACAGGCCGGCATACAGCGATACCAGCACCTCGGCCTGGCCGATCCGCACGCCCTCGCCCGCGCCGATGTGCAGGCCCTCCAGGCGCAGCAGCGGACCGCGCCGGGTCCAGGCGGTGTCCAGCGCCTCGAACCGCACCGGCTGGCCGGCGCGCTGGCTCAGCCAGTCGGCGATGTGCTCGGGATGGCGCTGCGCCAGCGGCAACAGCTGGCTGAGCGTGCCGACCAGCAGCGCGACCAGCACCAGCAGCACCGCCAGCGAATAGAGCGCGAGGCGGCGCAGGCGCAGCAAGCGGTAGCGGACACGCAGCGACATCAACGCCGCAACGGGATCGCGCCGGCTGCCGGCGCCGGGCTACCGGCCACGCCTTCAACCGGCATGCTCACAGCAGCACCACGTCGAACTGTTCCTGCAGGTACTGCTCGTCGGCCTGGAAGCGGATGGTCTTGCCGAGGAATTCCTCCAGCTCGGCCACCGCGGTGGACTCGTCCTCGGTGATGCGCGCCACCACCTTGGGCGAGGCGATCACCAGCAGGTGCGCCGCCTCGAACTGGCGCACCGCGCGGGTGATCTCCCGGAAGATGTCGTAGGTCACCGTCTCGGCGGTCTTGATGCTGCCGCGGCCGCCGCACTCCGGGCACGGCTCGGACAGCTGCCGCTCCAAGCTTTCTACCGTGCGCTTGCGGGTCATTTCCACCAGCCCCAGCGGCGAGAACTCGTACACGGTGGTCTTGGCATGGTCGCGCGCCAGCGCCTTCTCCAGCGTGCGCAGCACCTGGCGGCGATGCTCGGGATCGGTCATGTCGATGAAGTCGATGATGATGATCCCGCCCAGGTTGCGCAGCCGCAGCTGCCGCGCCACCGCCTGCGCCGCCTCCAGGTTGGTGCGGTAGACCGTCTCCTCCAGGTTGCGCTGGCCGACGAACGAACCGGTGTTGACGTCGATGGTGGTCATCGCTTCGGTCTGGTCGATCACCAGGTAGCCGCCGGACTTGAGCGGCACCTGCTTCTCCAGCGCGCGGGCGATCTCGTCCTCCACCCCGTACAGGTCGAAGATCGGCCGGTCGCCGGTATACAGCTCGACCTTCTCGCCCAGCACCGGCATGTACTTGGCGACAAAGGCCTGCAGCTGGGTGAAGGTCTCGTGCGAATCCACCTTCACCTTGTCCACGTCCTTGCGGATCAGGTCGCGCACCGCGCGCAGCGGCAGGATCAGATCCTCGTAGATCATGCTGCACGGCGGCGCCTCGCGGCCGCGGCGCTCGACCACGTTCCACACCCGCGACAGGTAGGCGATGTCGTCGGCGATCGCCTCGGCCGGCTGGCCCTCGGCGTTGGTGCGCACGATGTAGCCGTAGCCGCCGTGGCTGGCGGCCAGCCCGGTGACGATGCCCTTCAGCCGGGCGCGCTCGGCCTCGTCCTCGATCCGCGCCGACACCCCGATCACCTTGGACTGTGGCAGCAGCACCAGGTAGCGCGAGGGGATGGAGATCTGCGTGGTCAGGCGCGCGCCCTTGCTGCCGATCGGGTCCTTGACCACCTGCACCACCACGTCCTGGCCATCGCGCAGCAGCTCGACGATCGGCACCGGGGCCGACAACGGCAGCGGCGGCGCCTCCTCGGCGTCCTCGCTGGGCACCGGCACCGGCCGCACCACGTCGTTGGCATGCAGGAACGCGGCACGCTCCAGCCCGACCTCGACGAACGCGGCCTGCATGCCCGGCATCACCCGCTGCACCCTGCCCTTGTAGATGTTGCCGACCACGCCGCGGCGCCAGCCGCGCTCGATGTGCAGCTCCTGCAGCATTCCGTTCTCGATGACCGCCACCCGCGTCTCGCGCGGGGTGACGTTGACCAGGATCTCTTCCGACATCGTTATTTCTCCAGGACCATCCCGACCATCGCATCCGCCGGCGCCTCGGCGCCGCTCCCTTGTCCCGGCACCACCAGGCCCGCCTGTTCCAGCAGCTGCGCCGTCTGGTACAGCGGCAGGCCCATCACGCCCGAATAACTGCCCTCGAGCCGGCTGACGAAGCACTCGGCCCGGCCCTGGATGGCATAGGCCCCGGCCTTGCCCATCGGCTCGCCGCTGGCGACATAGGCGGCGATCTGCGCTTCGCGCATCGGCGCGAACGTCACCTGCGAATCCACCAGCACGGCAAACTCGCGCCGCGCGCCCACCAGCGTCACCGCGGTCAGCACGTGATGGCCGCGTCCGGCCAGCGCGCGCAGCATCGCCGCCGCGTCGGCCGCATCGGCCGGCTTGCCGAACACGCGCTCGCCCAGCACCACCTCGGTATCGGACCCCAGCACCCAGGCCTCCTCGCCACCGGCGGCCAGCGCCAGCCCGGCCAGCGCCTTCTCGCGCGCCACCCGCTGCACGTAGCCGGCGGGGGATTCGCCCGCGGCACGGACCTCGGGCACGTCCAGGTCCAGCGTGCCGAACGGCACACCGAGGCGTGAGAGCAGGTCCTTGCGACGGGGGGAGCGGGAGGCCAGGTACAGCATCGGAGAAGCATAACCCGCGGCGGCTGACTGGATGGTCGGCGGCCATCGCCGCGCAACCGCCCGCAGCCCCCGGCTCACAGCGTATTCATCGTTTCGGCAACACTCTGCTGTCCTCTCAAGGAGAACGACATGCGAGTCCCGACCAAGACGCTGCTGCTGGCCCTGTCGCTGGCCCTAGGAACCACCATGACCGCCCATGCCCAGAACGCCTCGGCCGGCTACGCCCTGCCCACCGACAGCACCCTGCTCAACGTGTCCGCCCAGGCCGAGGCCAGCCGCGTGCCGGACGTGGCCAGCCTGTCGGCCGGCGTCGTCACCCAGGCCGCTGACGGCAACGCCGCCATGCGCCAGAACGCCGAGCAGATGAGCCGGGTGATGGCGGCGATCAAGGCCGCCGGCATCGCCGACAAGGACGTGCAGACCAGCGGCGTCAATCTCAACCCGCAGTACAAGTACGGCGACGGCGAGGCACCGAAGATCACTGGCTACCAGGCCAGCAACACGGTGCGGCTGAAGGTGCGCGACATCACCCGCCTGGGCAAGGTGCTCGATGCGCTGGCCGCGCAGGGCGCCAACCAGATCAACGGCCCCTCGTTCGAGATCGACCAGCCCGAACCGGTCTACGACGAGGCCCGGCTGGACGCGCTGAAGAAGGCCCAGGCCCGCGCCGAAACCTATGCCAAGTCGCTGGGCCTGCGCGTGCGCCGCATCGTCAGCATTTCCGAAAGCGGCGGCGCCAACCGGCCGATGCCGGTGATGATGGCGATGTCGCGCGGCAAGGCCGAAATGGACACGCCGGTCTCCCCCGGGGAAACCACCGTCTCGGTGAGCCTGGAGGTGACGTTCGAGCTGGGCAAATAGCCGGCTGGACGAGCCATCGGCACACGCATCCGGACAGCGCCCATGGGGCGCTGTCTTTGTTTGTGCATGACCGTGCTGCACGAGGCCTGGAGGCCTCGATGGAGCCGTCGCGATGCCGTCCCGGCGGCGCGCCGGGACACGGTTTTCTGCTGCGATGCAGCCATTTCTGAACATCGCCCATTAAGTGATTTCTCACTGCGCCTTCACCGGAAATCAACCTAGATTGCGCCGCCGGACACATTCCGACACGGCACGACAAAAACCGATTTCCAGTAAGGAGAGGGACTGTGAAATTCAAGAAGACCGAGGGGCTCATCGCCCCGCGCCGCCATGCGCTTCATTCCGCAACGCCATGGCCCGCCCGTCCGCTTGCGCTGGCCATCGCCGTCGCCGGCGTCGTTGCCGCCGCGCCGGCGCTGGCCCAGGAGGCCACCACGCTCGACCGCATCACCGTCACCGGCACCAACATCCCGCGCGCCGACATCGAGACCGCCTCACCGGTACAGGTGGTGACCCGGCAGGAGATCGACCGCACCGGCAAGACCACCATCGCCGAATACCTGCAGACCCTGACCGTGGATGGCCAGGGTTCGATCCCCAAGTCCTTCGGCAACGGCTTCTCCGCCGGCGGTGCCGGCATCTCGCTGCGCGGCCTGGGCGCGGGTTCGACACTGGTACTGCTCAACGGCCGCCGCCTGGCTCCTTATGGATTGGCCGACGACGGGCAGAAGGTCTACACCGACCTGAGCACCATCCCGCTCGACGCGGTCGAGCGGGTGGAAGTGCTCAAGGATGGCGCCTCGGCCATCTACGGCTCGGACGCGATCGCCGGCGTGGTCAACATCATCCTGCGCAGCGACTTCACCGGCACCATCGCCAAGGCCTCCTACGGCACCTCCAAGTACGACGACGCCGATGCACGCAAGGGCTCGATCACCGTCGGCTGGGGCGACCTGGCCACCGACAGGTACAACTTCTTCTTCACCATCGACGCCGGCAAGACCGACAACGCGACGATCTGGGAACGCGACGACCGCAAGTGGATCGGCACCGGCGACATCCGCCGCTGGGGCTATCCCTACGATGGCATCGCCGGCCTGGCCGGATTCATCGGCGCCAACGGCGTGGCGACCAACTCGCCGGTCGGCGCGGTGCGGCTGGCCGACGGCAGCTACCAGATGCTGCCCGGCTGCGAGCAGTTCAACAGCCATGTCGATGCCAGCCAGCCGCCCCCGCCCAATGGCGGCTGCCTGTGGGAAGTGGGCCGCTTCCGCGACCTCTCGCCCAGCGAGAAATACCTGAACTTCTTCTCGCGCGGCACCTTCGCCGTCGGCGACAACGCCGAGCTGTATACCGAGTTGAGCTATTCCACCAAGCAGACCACGTTCAACAACACGCCCTCGGGCGTCTCCGGCACCTGGGGCTATCCCGGCGGCGTGGTGGTGACCGGCTCGGGCCCGGACGAGATGACCATCAGCGCCCTGCATCCGGACAATCCCACCGGACGGACCGACCGCATCCGCTATTCGGCCTGGGATGTGGGCCCGCGCGTGTCCAACATCGACAACGAGTTCATGCGCGCGCTGGTCGGCCTGAAGGGCACCGCCGGCGAATGGGACTACGACATGGGCCTGCTGCACTCGCAGGGCCGGGTGACCAACAAGCGCACCGGGTTCCTGGTCAACAGCCGTGTGCGGACCGCACTCAACGATCCGGCCAGCCCGGTCGGCTGGTGGCGGATCGGCGACGATGCCGGCGCCAACTCGCAGGCGCTGTACGACTACATCGCGCCCGAGCTGGTCTCCATCGGCAAGAGCACGCTGGATTCGTTCGACATCACCGCCAACCGCTCGCTGGCCGACCTGCCCGGCGGTCCGCTGGGGCTGGCGCTGGGCGCCGAGTACCGCCGCACGCGCCTGTCGCTGCGGCCGACCACCTTCACCGATATCGGCGACATCATCGGCCTGGGTTTCTCCGCCTACCGCGGGACCGAGGAAGTGGCCATCGCCAAGGCCGAGATGGTGGCTCCGGTGACCGAGACCCTGGAACTGACCGG
>JAFADB010000357.1 GCA_023425225.1 Pseudomonadota bacterium | reverse complement strand
AGCAGCGAGGCATGCACGTTCCAGCAGCCATGGGTCGGGATCGCCAGCACCGCCTTGGGCAGGATCAGGCCATAGGCCACCACCACCAGCAGGTCCGGCTTGAGCTCGCGCAGGGCCTGCAGCGCCTGCGGATCGCGCAGCGTCTGCGGCTGGTACACCGGCAGGCCGCGCGCCACCGCCTCGCGCTTGACCGGCGAGGCCGCCAGTCCGCGGCCGCGGCCGGCCGGGCGATCCGGCTGGGTGAACACCGCCACCACCTCGTTGCGTTGCGCGGCCACGCGCAGCGACGGCACGGCGAACTCCGGCGTACCGGCGAAGACGATTCTCATGTGGGCAATTCCGGAACGGGGGAAGGAGCGCGCGGGGCGATCAGCGGGAACGATTCCCGGCCGGCGCCCGCCCGCGGCGCTCAGGCCACGTGCTTGCGCTGCTTGGCCAGCTTCTTGCGCACCATCTCGCGCTTGAGCGGGGACAGGTAGTCGATGAACAGCTTGCCGTCCAGGTGGTCGATCTCGTGCTGGATGCAGGTGGCCAGCAGGCCATCGGCGTCGAGCTGCTGCTGCTGGCCCTGGCGGTCGAGGAAACGCACGGTGATGGTGTCGGCGCGGCTGACGTCGGCGAAGATGCCCGGGATCGACAGGCAGCCCTCCTGGTAGACGCGGCTGCCGCTGCGCGCGGTGATCTCGGGGTTGATGAACACCCGTGGTTCGTTCCGCTCCTCGCTGACGTCGATCACCATGAAGCGCTTGTGCACGTCCACCTGCGCGGCGGCCAGGCCGATGCCCGGCGCCTCGTACATGGTCTGGAACATGTCGTCGAGCAGCCGCTGGAATTCCGGCGTGGCGATGTCGGAAGCCTCCACCAGCGCGCCCTTGGTGCGCAGGCGGGGGTCGGGAAATTCGAGAATGGGGAGTAATGCCATGGTCGTACCCAGATGGGGGCGCCGGACAATCCCGGCAAGGCGTCGCAATTCTAACGCGTGCGCTTGCGCGATTCGCCCCTTTGTGGACTATAGTGCGCCAACCTGTTGGGGAATCAGGCAGATAAACACCATGTTCAAACGAATTCGTACGGTCGCCGCCGTCGCGATGCTGACCGTTGCGACCTACGCCGCTGCCGTGGAAACCACGGGCAGCCATCCGGATACCTACGTGGTGCGACGGGGCGACACGCTCTGGGACATCGCTTCCCGTTTCCTCGGCAAACCGTGGCTGTGGCCGGAAATCTGGCAGGCCAATCCGCAGGTCGCCAACCCGCACCTGATCTATCCGGGCGACGTACTCAGTCTGGCCTACCTGGACCGGGTGGCGCAGGGCGAGGTGCAGCCGGGACCGCGCCAGGAGGCGCCGATCGACGCGATTCCGCTCGCCGACGTCGAACCGTTCCTGAAGAACCTGCGCGTCACCGACAGCTTCGACGAGCTGCCCTACGTGGTCGGCCTGGAGGACAACCGCCTGCGCGCCAGCGCCGGCCAGGTGGCCTATGTGGTCGGCCTCGACCAGGCCCAGCCCGGCCAGCGCTATGCGGTGGTGCGGCCGACGGTGAGCTACGCCCAGCCCAAGTCGACCGAGGACCTGAGCGCCAACGGCAGCACCACGCCGGGCTCGGGCAACCTGTGGAAGGACTTCGTCGCCCCCACCGGGCGCCACGAGTTCCTCGGCTACGAGCTGGCCCAGGTCAACGTCGGCACGGTGACCCGCGCCGCCGGCGGCAATGCCGAGGCGACATCGCTGCTGCTGGAGGACAGCGGCCGCGAGGTACGCGCCGGCGACCGCATCGTCGCGGTCGAAGCACAGCCCTACGACCTGCAGTTCGTCCCGCATGCGCCGGCGCCGCAGGCGCTGGAAGCGGACATCCGCGTCCTGGCGGTGGCCGACGCCTTCACCGCCGGCGGTCCGCGCGACGTGATCGCCATCTCCGGCGGCGCCCGCGAGGGCATCGACAACGGCACCGTGTTCTCGCTGTGGCGCTTCGGCACCCGCGTCAACGACCGCGTCGCCCACAAGCGCTTCTCGCGCGCGGACGACGGCTACGGCGGCGCCGGCACCGTCGGCCTGCCGGACGAGTACGCCGCCCATGCGATGGTGTTCCGCACCTTCGACAACGTCAGCTACGCGCTGGTGATGGAAGGGGTGAAGCCGGCCCGCGTGGGCTACCAGCTCAAGCATCCGGACGCGCGCTGAGCGGGCACGCCCGGAAAATCCCGACGCGACACGAGTACGGCGCCCTAGGGCGCCGTCCTTGCATCCGCCCTAGCCTCGTGCGGATGAGTGCCGCCCCCGCTCCCGACCGCAACGACACCGATGTCCGCGCCCTGGCCGCGCTGGTCCTGGCCGGCGGCGCGGCCGCCCCTCGCCGGCACCTGCTGCAGCGCCACCGGCACCCGGCTGCGGCCCTGGGCATGGGTCTTCCCGCCTGGCGCGACTGCGGACTGGACGAGGCGCAATGCCAGGCCCTGCGCTCGCCCGACCCGGCGCGCCTGCAATGCACCCTCGACTGGCTGGCCGATCCCGGCCACCACCTGGTCGGCTGGCACGATGCCGACTACCCGCCGCTGCTGCGACAGATCGCCAACCCGCCGCTGGCGCTATTCATCGACGGCGACCCGGTGCGGCTGTGGCACCCCGCCCTGGCCATCGTCGGCAGCCGCGCCGCCACCGCCGGCGGCTGCGGCAACGCCCGCCGCTTCGCCGAGGCCTTCGCCGAGGCCGGCTTCGCCGTGGCGAGCGGCATGGCGGCCGGCATCGACGCGGCCGCGCACGAGGCCGCGCTGGAACGCCGCGCCATCACCGTCGCGGTGCTGGGAACCGGCCCGGACGTGCCGTATCCGCGCCAGCACGCCTATCTACGCGACCGCATCGCCGCCAGTGGCGCGGTGGTCAGCGAACACCCGCCGGGCACGCCGCCACGCGCCGGGCACTTCCCGGCGCGCAACCGCATCCTGGCCGGGCTGGCCCTGGGCACCGTGGTGGTGGAGGCGGCAATGCGCTCGGGCGCGCTAATCACCGCCCGCCAGGCCGCCGAGGCCGGGCGCGAGGTGTTCGCCCTGCCCGGCTCCATCCACAACCCGCAGGCGCGCGGCTGCCACCGGCTGATCCGCGAGGGCGCCACGCTGGTGGAGACCCCGGCGGAAGTGACTGCCGGCATAGCCGCGGCGGCGTCCGGGCTGGCCACGGCCTTGCGCGCGCGCCTGGGCGCCCCCATTCCAGCGCGTGAACCTTGCGCTGACGGCACCTCCACCCCCACACCGCCCGTCGATCCCGGATACCACCGCTTGTGGCTGGCCCTGGACCACGACCCAACCGGTATGGATTCATTGATCGAACGCACCGGATTGACGGCCGCCGAACTGTCCTCCATGCTGCTGGTCATGGAACTGGATGGAACCGTGGCGGTCGAACATGGCCGCTACCTGCGCAAGCCCTAGTTTCTTCACCTCCACAGCGTCGCCGACGCAGGCCGAGGGGCAATGAAAGAGAGCATTCTGGATGTCCTGCTGTACCTGTTCGAACACTATTTCACCGAGGATGCGGATCTCATCCGCGACCGCGACTCGCTCCAGAACGGCCTGATCCAGGCCGGTTTCAGCCCCTCCGAGATCAGCAAGGCCTTCGACTGGCTCGACGCCCTGGCCGAGCAGCGCCCAGCCATCGCGCAGCCGCGCGTGGATGGCCCGGTGCGGGTCTACCATGGCCCGGAGCTGGACCGGCTGGACCTGGAATGCCGCGGCTTCCTGATGTTCCTGGAGCAGCACGGCATCCTGTCGGCCGACCAGCGCGAGCTGGTGCTGGACCGCGCCATGGCGCTGGACCAGGACGAGCTGGACCTGGACGACCTCAAGTGGGTGGTGCTGATGGTGCTGTTCAACCAGCCCGGCGCCGAGGCGGCCTACGCCTGGATGGAAACCCAGATGTTCCTGGACGAACCCGAGCCGGTGCATTGACCGCGCCGGCCCTGCGGGGCACAGACGGGGACGGCCCGGCCCTCCCTGCCTCCGAGGCGTCCGCCGCCCGCCGGCACTGCCGGGATCGACACGGTCCCGGCGCAACCGCCCGGACCGGCCACGCAGACAGGGCTTGACAGCGCCCCGCGGCCGTGATTCCACTAAATAAGCAAAGCAGGCGCCCGGGGTCACTCCCGGGCGTCGGCATGTGTGCCTCCGCCATCAGCCTTCGCCGAAGCTTCCCTCGGCGCGGCAATTGCGCCACCCTACCCGCCCCCGGGGCCGGCCCCAAGACCATATAGACATGCCCAAGCACCTGCTCATCGTCGAATCGCCCGCCAAGGCCAAGACGATCAACAAATATCTCGGCAAGGACTTCACCGTCCTGGCCTCGTACGGGCATGTGCGCGACCTGGTGCCGAAGGAGGGCGCGGTCGATCCGGACCATGGCTTCGCCATGCGCTACGACCTGATCGAGAAGAACGAGAAGCACGTGGAGGCCATCGCCAAGGCCGCCAAGGGTGCCGACGCCATCTTCCTGGCCACCGACCCGGACCGCGAGGGCGAGGCGATCAGCTGGCACATCGCCGAGATCCTCAAGGAACGCGGGCTGCTGGAGGGCAAGCCGCTGCAGCGGGTGGTGTTCACCGAGATCACCCCGCGCGCGATCAAGGAGGCGATGGCGCAGCCGCGGCAGATCGCCGACCACCTGGTCGATGCGCAGCAGGCGCGCCGCGCGCTGGACTACCTGGTCGGCTTCAACCTCTCGCCGGTGCTGTGGCGCAAGGTGCAGCGCGGGCTGTCGGCCGGGCGCGTGCAGAGCCCGGCGCTGCGCATGATCGTCGAGCGCGAGGAGGAGATCGAGGCCTTCATCGCCCGCGAGTACTGGTCCATCGCCGCCGAGTGCGCGCACCCGGCGCAGCCGTTCACCGCCAAGCTGGTCAAGCTGGACGGGCAGAAGTTCGAGCAGTTCACCGTCACCGACGGCGAGTCCGCCGAAGCCGCGCGGCTGCGCATCCAGCAGGCCGCGCAGGGCCGGCTGCACGTCACCGACGTCACCAGCAAGGAACGCAAGCGCCGCCCGGCGCCGCCGTTCACCACCTCCACGCTGCAGCAGGAGGCCTCGCGCAAGCTCGGCTTCACCACCCGCAAGACCATGCAGGTGGCGCAGAAGCTGTACGAGGGCGTGGCCATCGGCGAGGAGGGCACGGTCGGCCTGATCAGCTACATGCGTACCGACTCGGTCAACCTGTCGCAGGAGGCGGTGGCCGAGATGCGCGACGTGATCGCGCGCGACTACGGCACCGGCGCGCTGCCGGACAAGCCCAACGTCTACACCACCAAGTCCAAGAACGCGCAGGAGGCGCACGAGGCGGTGCGCCCGACCAGCGCACTGCGCACGCCGTCGCAGGTGGCGCGCTTCCTGTCCGACGACGAGCGCCGCCTGTACGAGCTGATCTGGAAGCGCGCGGTGGCCTGCCAGATGATCCCGGCCACGCTCAACACCGTCAGCGTGGAACTGGCCGCCGGCAGCGAGCACAGCTTCCGTGCCAGCGGCACCACCGTGGTGGTACCCGGCTTCCTGGCGGTGTACGAGGAAGGCAAGGACAGCAAGCCCGCCGAGGACGAGGACGAGGGCCGCAAGCTGCCGGCGATGAAGCCCGGCGACAGCGTGCCGCTGGAACGCGTGATCGCCGAGCAGCACTTCACCCAGCCGCCGCCGCGTTTCACCGAAGCGGCGCTGGTCAAGGCGCTGGAGGAGTACGGCATCGGCCGACCGTCCACCTACGCCTCGATCATCCAGACCCTGCTGTTCCGCAAGTACGTGGAGATGGAGGGCCGCAGCTTCCGCCCGTCCGACGTCGGCCGCGCGGTCAGCAACTTCCTGTCCGGGCACTTCACCCGCTACGTCGACTATGACTTCACCGCCAAGCTCGAGGACGAGCTGGATGCGGTCTCGCGCGGCGAGGAGGACTGGATCCCGCTGATGTCGCGCTTCTGGACCCCGTTCAAGGAACTGGTGGAGGAAAAGAAGGAGTCGGTGGACCGTTCCGAGGCCACCGGCGCGCGCGAGCTGGGCACCGATCCGAAGACCGGCAAGCCGGTCAGCGTGCGCCTGGGCCGCTTCGGACCGTATGCCGCCATCGGCAGCACCGCCGAGGACGCCGAGGAGAAGCCCAAGTTCGCCTCGCTGCGCCCGGGTCAGTCGATGCACACCATCACCCTGGAGCAGGCACTGGAGCTGTTCCTGATGCCGCGCATCCTCGGCGAGGACAACGGCGAGCAGGTCAGCGTCGGCATCGGCCGCTTCGGCCCGTTCGCCAAGCGCGGCAGTACCTACGCTTCGCTGAAGAAGGAGGACGATCCCTACACCATCGACCTGGCGCGCGCGGTGTTCCTGGTCGAGGAAAAGGAGGAGATCGCCCGCAACCGCATCATCAAGGAATTCCCGGGCAGCGACATCCAGGTGCTCAACGGCCGCTTCGGCCCGTACATCAGCGACGGCAAGCTCAACGGCAAGATCCCCAAGGACCGCGAGCCGGCTTCGCTGACCCTGGCCGAGGTGCAGCAGCTGCTGGAAGAGACCGGCAAGCCGGTGCGCAAGGGCTTCGGCGCGAAGAAGGCCGGCGCCAAGAAGACCACGGCGAAGAAGGAAGCCGCGCCGAAGAAGACGGCCGTCAGGAAGACGGTGGCGAAGAAGGCACCGGCGAAAAAGGCGGTAAAGAAGGTCGTCAAGAAGGCCGGCTGAGGCGTCGGCGGCCGTATCGATGCGGTGGGATCGGCATCACGCAAGGGCTTTCCGGGCGTCCGGTCGGCGTCGAGTGTCGGCCGCTTGGCAACGCTGCAGCCTCGCAGTCGTCGTCCCGGCGAAGACGGGGTTCCAGCGACTTGAGCTTGTATCGCGGCAAAGGCACTGGGTCCCCGCTTTCGCGGGGACGACGATCGATGTCGATTCGAAAGCCGTCAGTTGGCCTGTTGACACAAAATCAGTTGCCAGAAGGCGCGCGGCTGACGCCACCCCATGGCGGGCTTCGGGCCTGGCCCGGCCTGGCGCATCGGCGCGACAATAGCCGCCCCACCCCACGATGCATGCCATGGACCTTTCACTTGCCCAGGCCGTTGTCGCGCTGCGCCGCGGCGGCCTGGTCGCCTGCCCGACCGAGGCCGTCTGGGGACTGAGCTGCGACCCGTTCGACCATGCCGCGGTCCTTCGCCTGCTGGAGGTGAAGCGGCGCCCGGTCGAGAAGGGGCTGATCGTCGCCGCCGCCGACTTCGCGCAACTGCAGCCGCTGCTGGACCTGTCGCGACTGCCCGCGGACCGGCTGGACGCCGTGCTGGCGCAATGGCCGGGGCCGCATACCTGGGTGATGCCGGCCAGCGACGCCGCGCCGGAATGGATCACCGGTGCGCACAACGGCATCGCCGTGCGCGTCACCGCGCACCCGCAGATGGCGGCGCTGTGCCGGGCATTCGGCGGTCCGCTGGTGTCCACCAGCGCCAACTTCGCCGCCGTGCCGCCGGCCTACCGGCGCGATCAGCTGGACCCCGCGCTGCTGGCACTGACCGACGGCGCCCTGGCCGACGGCGACACCGGCGGGCTGGCGCAGCCCACCCCGATCCGGGACGCGGCCAGCGGCGCCCTGTTCCGCGCCTGACGTCCCCGCCTTCCCCCCGCCGTCCAAAGCGGGGAAGATGCGGCCAATGAAGCGATGGACGCTCTCCTGCTGCCTGGCCCTGCTGTCGCTGCCGGCCCCGGCCGCCAGCCCGCCTGCGGCGTCCGGCGACGTCACTATCTACCGCTGCGTGGACAGCAGCGGCCGGCTGAGCCTGGGCGATGCGCCGTGCGCCGCCGACCAGCGCCAGCAGGTGCTGAGCATGCAGCGGCCGCAGGATCCGGCGCCACGCAGCGTGCCGGCCGCATCCACGCCGGCTCCTGCCGCAGCCGCCCCGCCCGGCGAGGTGCGAATCGTCCGCGTGCAGCCGCCGCAGCCGATGTACGAATGCGTCACCGCCGAAGGCGAGCGCTATACCAGCGATACCGGCGAAGGCAATCCGCGCTGGGTGCCGAGCTGGGGGTTCGGCTACGTGCCCGGGCCTGGACGACCGGTGCCGCCCGGCGGCGGGCCGCGACCGGGCCCGCCGCCGTCCCAGCAAGGCCCGCGACCGGGCGGTGGACCCGGTGGCGTGGGCGCCATCGTGCCGATCGGCAACGTGCTGGTCCGCGACGCGTGCCACGCGCTGCCGCAGCAGGAAGTCTGCTCGCGCCTGCGCGACCGCCGCTGGCAGCTGATCCGGCGCTACAACAGCGCGCTGCAGAGCGAGCGCGAGACGCTGGTGCGCGAACAGCGCGGCATCGACGCGCGCCTGGACCAGGACTGCGGCGGCACATGAAGCGGATTGCGGCAGGCCTGTTGCTGATGCTCGGTCCCTCCGCCCTGGCCACCGCGGCACCGGGCGAGATCGCCATCTACCGCTGCACCCACGCCGGCGGCGCGCTGTCGATCCAGAACATGCCCTGTCCCAAGGGCACGCAGCAGCAGAAGAAGATGATGCAGACGCCCGCGGCAACGTCGTTGCCCGCGGCATTGCCGCCCCCGCCGACCGACGCGGCGGAGCAAGCCCCCGCGGCCGAGCCGGACTCCGAGCCCGTGGACGCAACGCCGCCAGCCGACGATCCCGGCGTGCCCGACGCACCTGTCGTTTCCTTGCCGCAGGAAAAGCTGCCGCCGCTGTACCGCTGCACCACGCCGGACCGCGAGCAATACCTGGGCGAGCAGGAAGAACCGCCGCCGCGCTGCATCGCCATGCACACGACCGGACTGGGTGGTACCCCGGCGCTGGGCGGCGCGGAAGCCTGCGAAGTGGTGCGCGACCGCTGCGAGCGCATCGCCGAGGAACACGCCTGCGATGGCTGGCGCGAATATGCCGCGGCGGCCGAGCAGCGCTGGCGCTTCGGCGCATCCGCTGCGGCGGACGGGGAGGCATATGCAGCCTTCGAGCGCGCTCAGCATCACCTCGCCGCCGCGGGCTGCATACCCTAGCGGTCCCCCTCCTTCCGCGAGGGCGTTGCCTTGGTGATGACGAAGGCGCAGCAGGGCACTGCTGCCAGCCCCGTATCCGACAGCGAACGCTGCGGCAGCGATGTCACCGTTGCTGTAATGCGCTCCGTGGATGTTCGCGGGGAGTTCGCATGCGGCCGCTCCGGCGGCACGGCTCGCAGGCCCTGTCCCGCGCAGGACGACGAGGTCGGCAGGCACCGCGCCTCAGAACCCGTGGCGTAGGAAGCCGCCGTCCACCGCGATGCATTCGCCGGTGATGTAGCTGGCCGCCGGCAGGCACAGGAAGCCGACCGCGGCGGCCACCTCCTCCGGTTCGCCGATGCGACGCATCGGCGTGCGTTCGACCACCTGCTCGTAGTAGTCCGGGTCCGACAGCAGGGCGGAGGTACGGCGGGTGCGGATGTACCACGGCGCCACCGCGTTGACGCGGATGCCGTCCTCGGCCCACTCGCAGGCCAGGTTGCGGGTCATCTGCTGCAGCGCCGCCTTGGTCATGCCGTAGGGCGCGCCGCTGCGCACGTGGGTGATGCCGGAGACGCTGCCGACGTTGACGATCGACGAGTTGGCGTGGCGCGCCAGCAGCGGGTGCGCGTAGCGCGACAGCTCGAAGGCCGAGAACAGGTTGGTCTCGAAGATGCCGCGCCACTCGTCCTCGGAATATTCGACCGCCGGCTTGGTGATGTTGCCGCCGGCGTTGTTGACCAGCAGGTTGAGGCCGTCGCTGTGGTCCTCCACCCAGTCGAGGATTTCCTGGCGGTCCTGGTCGTCGGAGACATCCGCCGACAGGCCGTGGATCGCGCGGTCGGGGAAGGCTTCGGCCAGTTCGTCACGCGCGCTTTCCAGCGCGTCGGCGTCGCGGCCCACCATCAGCACGTCGGCACCGAAGCCCAGCAGTTCACGGGTGATTGCCAGGCCGATGCCTGCGCTTGCACCCGTCACCAGTGCGGTCTGCCCGTCCAGTCGCCAACGC
>JAFADB010000352.1 GCA_023425225.1 Pseudomonadota bacterium | reverse complement strand
TCGCCGACGGCCGCGTGCCGCTGCTGCTGCACCTGCTCTCGCCCGGCGGCAAGCCGCTGCAGGTCACCGCCGACCTGCGCAACTTCTGGGACACCACCTACGCCGAGGTGCGCAAGGAGATGAAGGGGCGCTATCCCCGGCATCCGTGGCCGGAAGATCCGTGGACTGCCGCCGCGACCCATCGCGCCAAGCCCCGCGGTACGTGATCCCTTCCGGCCCATTGCCGGACTGCATCTGTCCGTCTAGCGTGGACCGCTGCCGCGACCCATCGCGCCAACCCCGCGGTACGTGATCCCTTCCGGCCCGTGGCGACGGTGAACCATTACCGGACTGCATCCGTCCGCCTGGCGCGGACCGCCGCCGCGACGCATCGCGCCAAGCCCCGCGGCACGTGATATCCGCCGACCCGTGGCAACGGTGAGCCATCGCCGGACCGCACCTGTCCCTTGGGCGTGCCCGGACCGGTCGCCGGACGGCAGGACCCCTCGCACGATCCGTTCAGCGCCCGGCCATCCGCCGCCGCGGCGATGACGCGGTTTATACGCGGGTTCCCCCACACTCCTCGCCTGTCCTGAGGAAGGGAAACGTCCCCCATGAGCAAGTTGACCGTCATCACCGACCGTGCGCTGGAACGCGCCATGGAAATCGCCGGCAGCGCCGGCGACAGCCTCAAGCACGCCGGCGGCACGCTGCGCCACGATGCGCTGCACGCCGCGGACTGGATCAAGACCGGCGCGGCCATCGGTGCGGTGAAGACCGGCGGCAAGGTCGCCACCAAGTTCGTGCGTCGCAATCCGGCCATCGCCGTTGCCGCCGCGGTCGCCGGCGCCGGGCTGCTGGCCTATGCGATCTACCGCAAGCGCCAGCGCGACAAGAACGCGCCGATCGAGGGCAGCTCGCACCGCATCGAGGCGCATCCGGGCAATGCCGCCGCGCGCCGCGCCGCACGTCGCGGGCGCCGTCGCGCCGAGGCCGCGGAACCGACGTCCGAGGAGTAACCGCCGCGACGTCAGTCGAGCCGGCGCCAGTGTCCGGGCGCCAGTTCGCCGAGCGCGTGCGGGCCCATCGCCACCCGCACCAGCCGCAAGGTCGGCAGCCCGACCGCGGCGGTCATGCGCCGCACCTGGCGGTTGCGGCCTTCGCGCAGGGTGATCGCCAGCCAGGCATCGGGCACCGTCTTGCGGAACCGCACCGGCGGGTCGCGCGGCCATAGCGCCGGGGGCTGCGCCAGCGGTTCCACCGTGGCCGGCAGGGTCGGTCCGTCATTGAGCAGCACGCCGCGCCGCAGCGCCTGCAGCTGCGGTTCGTCCGGCGCGCCCTCGACCTGCACCCAGTACGTCTTGGCCTGCTTGTGGCGCGGATCGGTCAGCCGGTGCGCCAGCGCACCGTCGTCGGTCAGCAACAGCAGGCCTTCGCTGTCGTAATCCAGCCGGCCGGCGGCATAGACCCCCTTGGGCAACCCGAATCCGGCCAGCGTGCGACGGGGCGGCGTGCTGCGGTCGGTGAACTGGCACAGCACGTTGAACGGCTTGTTGAAGGCAATGAGCATGGGGTGGAGCGGGACGCGTCGGACGGTTGGGCGTGGCTCGGGCGGGCCGGAAGCGCAATGGTACGGGCTGGGCCTGCGGCATTGCGCCGCACTCAATCGGCCGGCTTGACGAACCGCAGCGTCATTCGGTCACTCTCACCGATGGCCTGGTATCGGGCAGCATCATCGGCATCGTGGCGATTGCTGGGCGGAAGCGTCCAGACCCCGTTCGGATGATCCTTGGTGTCGCGCGCATTGGCGTTGACCTCGCTGCTGCCGGCAAGCCTGAAGCCGGCCGCCTCCGCCATGGCGATCACCTGCGCCTGCCCCACATAGCCGCTCTTGTCGTCGGCCGGCACGTCGGCCTTGGCGCGATGCTCGACCACCCCGAGCACGCCGCCCGGCTTGAGCACCGCATGGAAGCCCTTGAACATGGCTTCGGCCTGTCCGGCCATGCGCCAGTTGTGGACGTTGCGGAACGTCAGCACCAGGTCGGCCGAGTCCGGCGGCCCGAACACCGGCGCCGTCGGCGAATAGGCGACGATCGCGGCCTTGTCGAACTGCGCCGGCGCGGCGGCGAAGCGGTCCTCGAGCTGCTTGCGCGCGCCGGCCTGGTAGTCGCGGCCGCGGCCTTCCGGCACCGCCTGCGGATCGACCACGGCGGCGATGTAATGGCCGCGCTGGCGCAGGTACGGCGCCAGGATTTCCGCATACCAGCCGCCGCCGGGCGTGATCTCGATGACCGTTTGGTCCGGCTTGAGGCCGAAGAACGCCAGGGTCTGCGCCGGATGGCGGTAGCGGTCGCGGCGGACGAATTCCGGCGTGCGCCAGGCGCCGTCGACGGCAGCCTGCAGCGCCGGGTCCACGGCCGCGTGTTCGGCGTGCGCGGCCGCAGCCTGTGCCTGGGCCTGTGCCAGCAACGGCACCTGCGCCAAGGCGATACAGATGAACGACGTCAGGATCCGCATCGTTGCGCCCTCTCGCTGGAATCGCGCGAGCCTAGCACGCGCACCGCGCCGCCACGGCGTCGTGCGCCAATCGTTCAAAAAGGGTTAGCCGTTGCAGCGCGTACGGAACGCTGTTTTCGCACCCTGTCACACGCAGGCCGGCGAGGCCTGTCTATCCTGCCCACCATTACTTGAACCAAGGAGTGCACGCATGAGCGACTATCGCGAACTGGGACGTTCGGGCCTGAAAGTCAGACCGATCGCCTTCGGCGGCAACGTGTTCGGCTGGAGCGCCGACGAGGCGCGCTCGTTCGAGCTGCTCGACGCCTTCGTCGAGGCCGGCTTCAACCTGGTCGACACCGCCGACAAGTACATGCAGGGCCCGCCCAACTGCCATGGCGGCCAGTCCGAGGAGATCATCGGCAAGTGGCTCAAGCGCAGCGGCAAGCGCGACAAGATCGTGCTGGCCACCAAGGTGGGACGCCTGGCCGAGCGCCCGGGCCTGTCGCCGGACAACATCGCCGCGGCCATCGAGGATTCGCTGCGCCGGCTGCAGACCGACCATGTCGACCTGTACCAGTCGCACGAGGACGACAAGTCGATCCCGCTGGAGGCTTCGCTGGGCCAGTTCGGGCGGCTGATCGAGCAGGGCAAGGTACGTGCGATCGGCGCCTCCAACTACACCGCGCCGCGGCTGGCCGAGGCGTTGCGGGTGTCCGAGCAGTACCACCTGCCGCGCTACGAGTCGCTGCAGCCGGAGTACAACCTGTACGACCGCGCCGGCTACGAGGCCGAGCTGGAACCGCTGGTGCGCGCACAGGGGCTGGGCGTGATCAGCTACTACTCGCTGGCCAGCGGCTTCCTGACCGGCAAGTACCGCACCGTTGAGGATGCGTCCAAGAGCAAGGCGCGCGGCGCCAAGGTGGTCAAGACCTACCTCAACCCGCGTGGGCTGCGCATCCTGGCGGCGCTGGACGATATCGCCTCGCGGCACTCGGCCACGCCGGCGCAGGTCTCCCTGGCCTGGCTGATCGCCCGGCCCGGCATCACCGCCCCCATCGCCAGCGCCACCAGCGTCGAGCAGTTGCACGACATCCTGGCCGCAGCGCGGCTGTCGCTGTCGGGTGACGACATCGACCAGCTGGACTCGGCCAGCGCCGAGGACGTGGCCTGATTCCAGCGCCGGATCGCGCGCTGCCGCCGTGTCGGCACGCGCGATCCCACGCGGCCACCGGCTGCGGCGCAGTCGGTGAGCCTGCGGCACGTGCCGGCCGCGGTCACGCACAGGAAAGGCCGCACTTCCTATCCTTGGGAATCGGCTTTCACCCCCTCGTTCAAGGAAACATTCGATGACCGACTATCGCGAACTGGGCCGCTCCGGCCTCAAGGTCCGTCCCCTCGCCTTCGGCGGCAACGTATTCGGCTGGGCCGCCGACGAAGCGCGTTCGTTCGAGCTGCTCGACGCCTTCGTCGAGGCCGGCTTCAACCTCGTCGACACCGCGGACGTCTACTCGGCCTGGGTGCCGGGCAACCACGGCGGCGAGTCGGAGACCCTCATCGGCAAGTGGTTCAGGCGCAGCGGCAAGCGCGACAAGGTGGTGCTGGCGACCAAGGTGGCCAAGTGGGCCGAGCACCCGGGCCTGGCGCCGGACAACATCGCCGCGGCGGTGGAGGATTCGCTGCGCCGGCTGCAGACCGACCGCATCGACCTGTACCAGGCGCACGAGGACGATGCCTCGGTGCCGCTGGAGGCCACGCTGGGCGAGTTCGGCCGGCTGATCGAGCAGGGCAAGGTGCGCGCGATCGGCGCCTCCAACTACAGCGCCGCACGCCTGGCCGAGGCGCTGAAGGTATCCGAGCAACATCGCCTGCCGCGCTACGAGTCACTGCAGCCGGAGTACAACCTGTACGACCGCGCCGGCTACGAGGCCGAACTGGAACCGCTGGTGCGCGCACAGGGGCTGGGCGTGATCAGCTACTACTCGCTGGCCAGCGGCTTCCTGACCGGCAAGTACCGCACGCCCGCCGACGCGGCCAAGAGCAGCGCGCGCGGCGAACAGGTGGTCAAGCAGTACCTCAACGCGCGTGGCCAGCGCATCCTTGCCGCGCTGGACGACATCGCCGCGCGGCACTCGGCCACGCCGGCGCAGGTGTCCCTGGCCTGGCTGATCGCCCGGCCCGGCATCACCGCGCCGATCGCCAGCGCCACCAGCATCGAGCAGCTGCAGGAGATCCTGGGCGCGGCACGGCTGTCGCTGTCGGGCGATGACATCGACCAGCTGGACGCGGCCAGCGCCGAGGACGCGTCGTGACGGCGGACAACACCCGCATCGTGCTGGCCAGCCGCCCGCGGGGCGAGCCGGTGGCGGCCGACTTCCGCGTGGAACACGTTCCGGTGCCGGTTCCCGGTCCCGGCCAGGTGCTGCTGCGCAACCGCTGGCTGTCGCTGGACCCGTACATGCGCGGACGCATGGACGAAGGCCCCTCGTATTCGCCGCCGGTGGCCCTGGGCGCGGTGATGGAGGGGCGCACGGTGGCCGAGGTGGTGGAATCCAACCATGCCGGGCTGGCGCCCGGCGACCTGGTGTTCGTGCCCGCGGGTGGCTGGCAGTCCTACGTGGTGGCCGACGGCGCCACGCTGGACCGCAGGCTCGATCCGGACGCGGGCATCGCGCCCAGCACCGCGCTGGGCGTGTACGGCATGCCCGGCTTCACCGCCTACGCCGGCCTGCACGAGATCGGCAAGCCGCGCGCCGGCGAGACCCTGGTGGTGGCTGCCGCCAGCGGCCCGGTCGGCGCCACCGTGGCGCAGCTGGCGAAGATGCAGGGCGCGCGCGTGGTCGGCATCGCCGGCGGCGAGGTGAAATGCCGCTACCTGCGCGAGGAGCTGGGCGTGGACGCGGCCATCGACCACCGCGCCGGCGACTTCGACGAGCAGCTGTGCGCGGCGGTGCCCGACGGCATCGACGTGTACTTCGAGAACGTCGGCGGCAAGGTATTCGACGCAGTGCTGCCGCTGCTCAACGACTTCGCGCGCATCCCGGTGTGCGGCACCATCGCCACCTACAACCGCCGCGGCGAACTGCCGCCCGGCCCGGACCGGGTGCCGGCGCTGATGAACCAGATCCTGCGCCAGCGCCTGACCGTGCGCGGCTTCATCCAGCGCGACTTCATCAAGCTCTACCCGCAGTTCCTGCGCGAGATGGGCAGCTGGCTGCGCGAGGGCCGCATCCACTACCGCGAGGATGTCGTCGAAGGGCTGGAGAACGCGCCGCAGGCGCTGATCGGCCTGTTGCAGGGGCGCAACTTCGGCAAGCTGCTGGTGAAGCTGGACTGATACGCCGGGCCCGATGGCCTGGCGCTCAGCCCATCCACAGCTTCTCCAGGTCGCGGAACCCCCACTGCGTCGGCGACTCCGGCCCGACGATGCGGTCGTGGCAGCCGGAGGCGGCCAGGTCGATGTCGCGCATCAGCACCTGGCTGTTGAGGCGGATGGAGAAGAACACCCGCACCCGCGGAGTGAGCAGCGACTGCGGGTTCTGCTCCAGCACCACCGCCAGGTGCTGCGAGGCCAGCCGCACCAGCGCGCCGACCGGGTAGATGCCCAGGCTCTTGACGAAGGCCTGGAACAGCGCCGGATCGAAATGCCCCTGCCAGGACGCCATGCGCTTGAGCGACTCGGCCGGGTCCCAGCCGCGCTTGTAGGGACGGTTGGAGGTGATCGCGTCGTACACGTCGCACACCGCCGCCATGCGCGCCTTCAGCGGGATCGCCTCGCCGGCCAGCCTGCGCGGGTAGCCGCTGCCGTCGACCTTCTCGTGGTGGTGCAGCACCACGTCCAGCACCGGGGCCTGGTGCACGCCGCCCTCGGTCAGCAGGCGATGGCCCTGCTCCGGGTGCAGGCGCACCAGCGCGAACTCGTCGTCGCTGAGGCTGCCGGGCTTGTTGAGCACCTCGCTGGGCGTGAGCGCCTTGCCCAGGTCGTGCAGCAGTCCGCCCATCGCCGCCTGCATCACCTGTTCCTCGTCCATGCCCAGCTGCCGTGCCAGCGCCGTCATCAGCGCCGCCACCGCCATCGAATGCAGGTAGGTGTAGTCGTCGGCGGTCTTCAGCCGCGCCACGCTGATGAGCGCATGCGGGTTGCGCCGCACCGAGGCGGTGATCGATTCCACCAGCGGCATCGCCGCCTCGGGATTCACCGCCCGGCCCAGGCGGATCTCCTGGAACATCGCCTGCACCGTCTCGCGCCCGTCCTGGCAGATGCGGCGGGCCCGCGCGATCTCCGCCTCCAGGCCGGCAGCGGCATCGTCCGGCGCGACGCCGGACGATGCGGCGGATCGCCCGCCGGCACCGACCTCGGGCGATTCCGTATCCGTCTCGACCGGCTCGGCATCCGCGGCGGCCCACTCGGCATCTTCCTCGGTGTCCAGGCCGCGTCCGGTGTCGATGACCAGTCGCTCGACCCGGCTGCCATGGATGCGCGCCACGTCGTCCTCGTCGGCCAGGAACGCGCTGCGCCAGAACGGATGGTCCATCCACGAGCCCAGCAGCCGGTGCACGTACATCCCGGGCCGCAACTGCGCGGAGTCGATGGATTTGAGCATGGGACCTCGAAATGGTTGCAACGCGCGGGCCGATGCGACCTCGCTGGCCATCTGTTGCAACGTTATCGGCCGAACAACGCCGGAGTTGATGCCGCCAAAGTACGATTGAATTGCGACGTACCGCACTCTCCTGCTAGTTTTCTGAGCTACCTGTGCGGCAGCGAACGGCAGCCTGAGATTCGGGCGGCCGTCGAGGATTTTCTGAGCTGCCTGTGCGGCAGCGAACTTCCCGAGACCCGGGCCAACAGCAAGACGAAGTTTCTGAGCTGCCTGTGCGGCAGCGAACGTCAAGTCAGTCAAGGTGATAGACGGAATCCTTTTCTGAGCTGCCTGTGCGGCAGCGAACGTCCTGGTCGGTGGCGCGGTTGCTCGCTATCATTTCTGAGCTGCCTGTGCGGCAGCGAACCATCGGCGACATGCTGCTGTCGGTTTCTTGCTTTTCTGAGCTGCCTGTGCGGCAGCGAACCTGCACGCACAGACCGATCGCACCGATCACAATTTCTGAGCTGCCTGTGCGGCAGCGAACGCGATGGCGGAGCGCAAGGTCCCGTTCGATGTTTTCTGAGCTGCCTGTGCGGCAGCGAACAAGGAACCGCATGTCCTCGTGCGTCTCGATCATTTCTGAGCTGCCTGTGCGGCAGCGAACATCAGTCAGTTGCAGCACACTACTATTCGCTGTTTCTGAGCTGCCTGTGCGGCAGCGAACGCGGATCTACGCTGTAGCGCAAGGCCAATGCGTTTCTGAGCTGCCTGTGCGGCAGCGAACTGCCGAGACGGGCGAAGTAGTAGATGAGGCGTTTTCTGAGCTGCCTGTGCGGCAGCGAACACGCTGATGGACGCGCTGCCGGGCGACGCCGATTTCTGAGCTGCCTGTGCGGCAGCGAACATGCCGCCGATCGCCAGCGCGAAACCCAGGGATTTCTGAGCTGCCTGTGCGGCAGCGAACGAATTGGACCATTACGATGCCGGCCACGATTTTCTGAGCTGCCTGTGCGGCAGCGAACATCGAGGACTCGCAATACGATGCGGTCTGGCATTTCTGAGCTGCCTGTGCGGCAGCGAACATCGGGAGGACGAACGAAGGCGGCCATCTGCATTTCTGAGCTGCCTGTGCGGCAGCGAACAGGGGCACGATTTGTTCGATGGAATCGATCTTTTTCTGAGCTGCCTGTGCGGCAGCGAACGTGCTCACGATCAGCTGGGACGCTGCCGACAATTTCTGAGCTGCCTGTGCGGCAGCGAACCCTGACTTGCGCGGCCGTGTGCCCGCTGGCGTTTTCTGAGCTGCCTGTGCGGCAGCGAACTCCGCCGAGACCGTGCAGGCGCTACAGGATGATTTCTGAGCTGCCTGTGCGGCAGCGAACGGTTTATGCCGCGCCCGTCACGTCCACCTGCATTTCTGAGCTGCCTGTGCGGCAGCGAACTGCTACTGCAATCATGGCATCGCTCCGTGTGATTTCTGAGCTGCCTGTGCGGCAGCGAACTCGGCAAGCTCGGACGCATCGATGTGGTCATCTTTCTGAGCTGCCTGTGCGGCAGCGAACGCCTTAGCCGGGATTGGCATAAACCGACTCATTTTCTGAGCTGCCTGTGCGGCAGCGAACAGGTCGTCCCATCCCTCGGCGCTGTTTCAATCTTTCTGAGCTGCCTGTGCGGCAGCGAACGGCGTGACCGACTATGCCGGCGCCACGCTATCTTTCTGAGCTGCCTGTGCGGCAGCGAACTTGATCAGCCGCGACGCAATCCCAGTGCTCCGTTTCTGAGCTGCCTGTGCGGCAGCGAACGGCGCGCGCATGCTGATTCAGACCCTGCAAGTTTTCTGAGCTGCCTGTGCGGCAGCGAACGAGATGTTCGGAGCACTGAAATCACTTGGGAATTTCTGAGCTGCCTGTGCGGCAGCGAACAGGATCTGCTACCGGCGGCTGGCGATCTGCTGTTTCTGAGCTGCCTGTGCGGCAGCGAACTCAGTGCAATCACAGTGGCCGCGGCTTCCGCCTTTCTGAGCTGCCTGTGCGGCAGCGAACGGCACGCCAGCGGCAGAAGGGGATGCGCGTAGTTTCTGAGCTGCCTGTGCGGCAGCGAACACGATGGCAAAGGTCGGCGGCGTGCTTCAGTGTTTCTGAGCTGCCTGTGCGGCAGCGAACGTTCGTCGATGACGACATCCCGTTCCTGAGCTTTTCTGAGCTGCCTGTGCGGCAGCGAACAGTGCGACCGTGCCAGTTGTCAGCGTTCTGCTTTTCTGAGCTGCCTGTGCGGCAGCGAACGCACCGCGATCGCGCAGGCCGGAGCCGTCGTTTTTCTGAGCTGCCTGTGCGGCAGCGAACACTGCTGCGCTGTTTATCCCGCTTCGTGTGCTTTTCTGAGCTGCCTGTGCGGCAGCGAACCGGTTGCGGGTGAGGGCGCGCCAGCGGCGTACTTTCTGAGCTGCCTGTGCGGCAGCGAACACCGGCTGGCGGGCGGCATCAATCGCTTTGCGTTTCTGAGCTGCCTGTGCGGCAGCGAACACGTAGGCCACGACCTGGTCGCCCTGCTCGATTTTCTGAGCTGCCTGTGCGGCAGCGAACGGCCGCCGGTTCGTGAACAACTATGTCCCACTTTTCTGAGCTGCCTGTGCGGCAGCGAACATCGTGGTCGTGGTCAAGCCGGAGGCGGTCAATTTCTGAGCTGCCTGTGCGGCAGCGAACCTGCAGACCTTCCGCGTGCTGGCAGTCACCGATTTCTGAGCTGCCTGTGCGGCAGCGAACTTCGACACGATCTATGGGAGCATGCAGGACAATTTCTGAGCTGCCTGTGCGGCAGCGAACGTGGCCGCGAGTAACGGAACCGCGTCCATCTTTTTCTGAGCTGCCTGTGCGGCAGCGAACAAGCAGCTCGCCGGCCGGTACGTCCCGGTAACTTTCTGAGCTGCCTGTGCGGCAGCGAACTCGCAGACCGCAACCGGGCAGGGCGACGTATTTTTCTGAGCTGCCTGTGCGGCAGCGAACGCGGACGCCTGCACAGCTGCAAGCTGCGCTTCTTTCTGAGCTGCCTGTGCGGCAGCGAACAGCGAGGTCCATGCAACCTTCCGTGGTGCGCTTTTCTGAGCTGCCTGTGCGGCAGCGAACCAGCCATGGCAGCACCTCGCCTGACTCCTTCATTTCTGAGCTGCCTGTGCGGCAGCGAACTCGGCGTATGCCAACCCCGGCGTCACCGTGCATTTCTGAGCTGCCTGTGCGGCAGCGAACCGGCAGCAGGGCGCGATCACGTGGCAGGGGCTTTTCTGAGCTGCCTGTGCGGCAGCGAACCAGATTGAGCAAGCGCACGTAGACGCAATGAATTTCTGAGCTGCCTGTGCGGCAGCGAACCGTGGCGCTGGGCGAAAACGGGCTTGTCGAGTTTTCTGAGCTGCCTGTGCGGCAGCGAACCATCCTCATCACGCCCTGTCATAGACTGCTTTTTTCTGAGCTGCCTGTGCGGCAGCGAACAGCATGACCCGCACGCCCACGCGAATCATCTTTTTCTGAGCTGCCTGTGCGGCAGCGAACGTCAAGAACGGCAAGCGCTTCCGGCTGGTGGATTTCTGAGCTGCCTGTGCGGCAGCGAACCGGACTCTTTGCGGCGCACGCTGGCTCGTGTGTTTCTGAGCTGCCTGTGCGGCAGCGAACGTGCTGAACGTCAGAACTGGCAAATGGGTGATTTTCTGAGCTGCCTGTGCGGCAGCGAACAGCTGCGAACCATTGATGTCCCGAATTGCCATTTTCTGAGCTGCCTGTGCGGCAGCGAACATAGGTCACGCGCTCGGACAGGCGCCCATGCATTTCTGAGCTGCCTGTGCGGCAGCGAACGTCAGCCCAGCGGGCATCGCCCTTATCATCAATTTCTGAGCTGCCTGTGCGGCAGCGAACGCAATGATATCCGCGTTTGAGCGCCATTTTGATTTCTGAGCTGCCTGTGCGGCAGCGAACGGGGAACCGGCCTTTCAGGATGCACAGATCGATTTCTGAGCTGCCTGTGCGGCAGCGAACACTTTGTAGCCCTCGGCCACCTCGCCCAGCGATTTCTGAGCTGCCTGTGCGGCAGCGAACGTCCATCTACCCGAACGTTTCAACATCATCAATTTCTGAGCTGCCTGTGCGGCAGCGAACTTGATGACTGGAAGCCGCAGCAAACCGGCGGATTTCTGAGCTGCCTGTGCGGCAGCGAACTGGCTACGCAAGCGTAGACGCGCATTTCTCATTTTCTGAGCTGCCTGTGCGGCAGCGAACGTCACGCGCGGCATGAATGGCTCGCCAGTTCATTTCTGAGCTGCCTGTGCGGCAGCGAACTTGGACGCCGACTTCATCGACCCGCGCTGATCCTTTCTGAGCTGCCTGTGCGGCAGCGAACGTCGATGAGGGTGAGAAGGCGGTCGGCCTCCATTTCTGAGCTGCCTGTGCGGCAGCGAACCGATTACGGCGCTTGCTGACAGGATCGCAGACTTTCTGAGCTGCCTGTGCGGCAGCGAACCTGCGGAATAAAGTTGAACGGCACCGATACCTGTTTCTGAGCTGCCTGTGCGGCAGCGAACATGGGCAAGGACGTGGTGTTGATTGCCCACATTTTCTGAGCTGCCTGTGCGGCAGCGAACGGGAAGCTGCCGCCGCCCTGCGCGCCGCCCCATTTCTGAGCTGCCTGTGCGGCAGCGAACGCGGGTCAAGCTGGCCGGGGTTCTTTCCGAAGTTTCTGAGCTGCCTGTGCGGCAGCGAACCGTGGGCCGATCAGAACACGGTTACTTGTAACTTTCTGAGCTGCCTGTGCGGCAGCGAACACCCCCTCGCCCTGGGGCTGGGCGGCCATGGCTTTCTGAGCTGCCTGTGCGGCAGCGAACATGGAGTCCTGTCGGATTGGCAGGACGAACGAATTTCTGAGCTGCCTGTGCGGCAGCGAACAGTTGGTCTCGCTGCTGGTGCGCGCCTCGGCCTTTCTGAGCTGCCTGTGCGGCAGCGAACCAGACGCTTTCGGCGCCAATTGATTGGCAATGTTAAGGAAACACACGCACAAAAGCATGCCCCCGAAATTTCAGGCGCATGCGCAAGTGGCTGATTTTCAAAGAACTCCTGAGACTGTCCCGGAAAAGGGTCAGAACCAGGGAACCGTGGTGGTGGTGCTCAGGCCGTGGCTGTTGAATGTCCCGGTCGTGGCCTCCGGGCTCGGCGGCCCCAGTGCGATGAACAGACAGAAGGGCTGGCCGGTGCTGCGACTGTGCAGGTGGACGTAGGGCAGGTCGGGGCGTCGCTCCACGGTACCGGGAATGGCCTCGGCTGCCTGCTGCGCGGTTTCCCCCTTGCGGCGCATGCGACGCCGGCGCAGGCGATCGACATTCGTCTTGAACTGGCGTCGCTGCACCGTCCTGTGCGGGGCATCCGGGGGCGCCGGGGCAATGTCCGTCAGGCGGACGTGGTCGCGCATGCCCTTGAGCCAGTCCGCCTGCAGGAAGCTTCGCAGGGCCGCTTCGCTCCCGTGCAGACGCAGCACGTTGCCCAGCGCGCGCGGATGCAGGCTGTAGCCGGGGAAGCTGACACCGATGCTGTCCAGCCGCTGCTGCACCAGCGCCAGATGCAGCCGGTCGTAAAGCGCACCAAACAGCTGCGCCGTGCTCGATTCCGGGTCGGGGACGACACGCAGGTCGACATAATGCGTGGTCATGGCATCAGCCCGCCTCGCCGAACACGCCGCCACGGATCAGGGTGGCGATGACGAAGTGCTGCTGTTCCAGCTCCGGCACCTTGTCCTTGAGGATCCAGCCGTCGAGCAGGTTGTAGAAGTCCACCTTCTCTTTCGGCTGGCGATAGGCCTTGCCCTGGGTGGTGACCGAGCCATAGGGTTCGACCGCAATGGGGCCGTTCTCCGCAGCTTCCGGGTACCAGGTGTCGATAGTGCGCAGGGCGTTGCCGATCTTCTGCGAGTGGATCGCTGCGATGTCATTGACGTGGTAGAGCGTCTTGCTTTTCTTGCTGTTGCCCTTGTCCAGAATGAGTTCCTGCGACGGGAACACCTCCTGCCCGGCGCCCACGCGGACGAACGCGGTGACCTGCAGCAACACGTGGCTGTCGCCGGCCAGACCGGCGGCGATCAGTTCGGCCAGTTGCTGCAGCTGCGTGGATTCGGCAGCCGGTGCGGCGAGATCACGCAGCGAGTGGGCCAGGGCATCGAAGGTCCACTGTGCCTTCGGCCTGCCGTCATGCAGATGGGCGACGGTGACTTCCACCTGCTCGGCACCGATGCGGTTGCGCCACAGGAAGCGGCCGTTGGCGAGGTTGGCGGCATAACGGCGGGCCAGTTCGGCGAAGCCGTGCTGCTGCACATAGCCATCGACGGTAGCGACCAGCTTCTGCCGGTAGCCGGCATCGTTGCAGGCGGAAGGTGCGCCGGTGCCGCCGAGTACGCGCAGGGTGAAACGCACCTGCAGCGTGTCGGCATCGGCCGGCAAGGCGGCCACGTCCACGGTCTGCAGGTTCGGGTTCTGGATGGCGGCGTCCAGCTTGGCCGGGTCCTGGCCGGCGGTCTTCAGACGGTTGGAAATGGTGCCGCGCACAGACTTCTCGCGGATCTGCACCGGGGCCCAGCCATCGGCGTCATTGCGCGTGGCCCAGGTGCCGGCATGGAACAGCGCATCGGAAGGATCGAGCTTGCGCTCGAAAGCGAGGACGGAAGCGGTCTTGAGTTCCTTGGACATGTCGGGGATTCCTTGTGGAATGTGATCAGCGGAGGTCGAATTCGGGGAGGAAGTCCAGCTCGTCTTCTTCGGGCGAGTGGGCATGGTCGTTGCGGCAGCGGTACAGGCCGGCATCGGGTTGGCTGTCGGCATACCAGAGCAGTTGCTCGGCCGATTCCAGCCGGTGCGGGCTGATCCATTCGCCTATCGAGTACAGGCTTTCGACGAAGCGGAACGGCACCGTGGCATCACGGGCATTGGCCACGCTGCCCTTGCCCTGCAGTTCGCCCAGCGCGCCATAACCCACCGGGATCGGTACCAGCCAGCCATTGCCAGTGCGGTCGTTGCGCCAGACGCCCTTGCCTCCCTCTGCCGGCATCCATTGCCAGTTGATGCGTGCCAGCGACAGCCAGGCATCCAGCTGGGTGGCATCCGGGTTGGCTTCCTGCAGTTCCTGCAGGCGCTGCTGCAGGCAGTCGTCGCGGCCGACCAGGGCAAACCCCGGCAGCAGGCGCATCCGCGCCTTGCGGAATACCGTGCTGCGGTCCTGGCCGGTGCCGGTCAGGTCGATGGCCCAGGGCCGGTAGCAGTAACGCCAGGGTTGCGCCGGAGGTTGTACCGAGCCGCCGGCAATGCGCATGCCGGCCAGCAGCTCCGCCAGCACGGCCAGATCCGCGTCGCGCGCGTCGGGCTGGCGGCTCCAGCGCGGGCTGTCGGCGGCCAGCAGCAGACTCAGTTCCAGATGGATCCGGCCCTCTTCGACGATGGCCGCGCTGCCGCCGTCCTTGCCGACCGGGTTGCGGGTCAGGTGGAAGGCATTGACGAAACCGCCCCGGGTGGCCTGCTCCTGATGGTCGTGGCAGACCACACCCACCGCCTTGAAGCGGACATCGAGGCCGGCGGCACGGGCCTTGCGCTGCAAGGCCCACATCAACCCGACGAAAGCCGTGACCGACGGAAAGCCGTGGGTCAGCGGACTGGAGATCGCGTTCGCGTTCTGCACCCGCAGGTGCGGCAGCACCAGCAGGTGGCCGAAGTCGGGGCAGGTGTTCATGCCGGGCCTCCCTTCGGTGCACGCCGCTGCAGTGGCACGGGCCAAGCCGCATCGACGATGGCCTGCCTGGCCCAATGCCGGTACTCGGCATCGCCTACCGAGGTCAGGCCGGCTTCGCGCAGGCGTTCGTTGACCCAATTGGCGAAATCTTCGGCGACCTGGTCGGGCCAGTCGCCAAAGATGAACGCGGCATGGAAGGTCCGGTCCTCGTCGCTGAGTGCGGGATCGAGCGGATCCTGCTCGATGTCCTCTACCCGGCCGGGGTCCAGCCAGATCTTCTGGTGCCGCGGCAGCGAGCAGTTCTCGTCACGGGTCCAGCCAGGCTCGAAACGCGCCCAGATTTCGGCGGCATACAGTGCCAGCTGCGCGCCCAGCTCCTGCTCGATGCGCCGCCGGGTTTCGCGGGTCCTGTCGTTGGGCGGCGGGTCGCCGAGCAGGAAATCGGCCAGCCGCTTGACGGTGCCGTGCACGCCCTTGAACCCGGTCAGCCGCTCCATCGCCGAGGCGATGTTCAGCAGCTTCTGCGGACGCTCGACATTCCAGCGCGGCGGCAGCGAGGCCAGCAGGTAGTTGATGCCGCCGCGCTCGCTGTTGAGCTGGGAAATATTCTGCGGCTTGGTGCCGCCCAGCTTGCGCACAACCAGGTTGCGGTAGTCGCGGTACGGCGCGTCGTGCGCTTCCTTGTTGCGGAATGCCTGGCGGGCGCGCTTGTTGTCCTCGCCGAAGCGCGCATCCTGGATCTGCGCATGCACGGCATGGGCCAGGCTGCTGGAGAACATCGGCTGCAGCAGGTGGTAGCCCGCATTGTCGGCCGCATCCTCGCCGACCAACCAGTACAGTTGCTTGGCCGCTTCATGCGAACTCGGTGCGGTGTCGGTACGGACCAGCCCGCTGAACGCTTCCATCCAGCCGTTCGCCACGGTGCTGTCCGCATGCAAGGCGGCGCCCAGGTCGGCATCGCCGTCCTGCATCCAGTCCAGCAGGCGGCGGCCCTCCACTTCCAGCTTGAGGAACTTGAACACGTCCAGTGCCGCGGCATTACCGACCACGTCCTCGGCGAAATCCGCACCGAGCAGGTGGCTGCCGACTTCCTGATGCCGGGGCAGGCTGTCGGGCCGTACATGCAGGCTGCTGCCGCGCGCATCCGGGTGGGTGGCCTTGAGCACGTGGGTCACGGCCTGGATCTGGCCCACCCGGCGCGCGGCATCGGCCAGCCAGGTGTCGTAGTCGTATCTGGATGTCGTGCCGGCATCCCCGTCATTGCCTTTCAGCTTGGCCTCGCGCCGGGCTTCGATGAAGCCGGCAATGGCCGTTCGGAACTGCTTTTCCCTGTCCGTCAGCGTAGTCATCCCTTTCCCCTGTATCAGCACTGCCCGATTTTCGATGCATACCGTCTCGCAAGCCGAGGCGGGAAGGCACCAGTTGTGTATAACGACAAATCTAGTATATTTACAATCCAATGGAATGATAGTTGTTCTGCTGTAAAAGCAGCTCAGAGAAATGGAATGATTGCTGTACATGCCACCTCATCTGCCGTGCAGGCAGTTCTCGATGGATTTCCGCCATCCTGTGGCGACTACAATGCATGCATTGCTGTCGTCCCAGGAGGGATCTCCATGGCCACCATGACCATCCGCAATCTCGACGAAGACGTGAAGGCGCGCTTGCGCGTGCAAGCGGCGCGGCACGGTCGCTCGATGGAAGAAGAAGCCCGCAACATCCTGCGAACAGCACTGTCGGCAGCGCCCAAGGTCGGCACCGGAGCCGCGTTGGTTGCCGATATTCGTGCATTGGTGGCGCCTTTCGGCGGTATCGAACTGGAGTTGCCGGTGCGCGAGCCAATGCGGGAGCCGCCCGATTTCACCGGTAGCGAGTCCGGCGAGTGATCATCCTGGATACCAATGTCATCTCGGAGGTTTTCAAACCCCAGCCCGATCCAGGCGTTGTGGCCTGGCTGCAGGGCCAGGCAGAGGACAGCGTGTTCACGACCGCCATCACGCGTGGTGAATTGCTGTTCGGCGCAAACATCCTGCCACCGGGGCGACAGCGTGAAACGCTGCTCGCAGGCCTGCTGCGCATCTTCGTGGTTCGCTTCCCGGGCCGGGTTCTGCCTTACGACAGCGATGCCGCCGATGCACATGCTGCTATCGCAGCGCTGCGCCGTGGACAGGGACGCCCGATCAGCCAGTCCGATGCCATGATCGCCGGCATTGCGCGCGCCTGCGGGGCGACACTTGCGACCCGCAACGTTCGGGATTTCGAGGGATGCGGCATCCCCTTGGTTGATCCTTGGCACTGAGATGGCTCAGCGCTGTGGCGTGAAGCCCAGCAACGGGTGATAGCGCCAGCCACGCTCGCTGGACGGAACATCCACCGTCGCCAAGCGCTGTGCGCAGACCGGCAACGGCAGGTCGAGATGCGCGGCCTGCTCGCTCAGCAGGGCCATCAGGTCGAACCGGCCCCACGCCGAGATGCGCGGCCCCATCGGCAATGCCACCTCGTGGCGCTGGCTTTGGTCGACGGGGATGTAGAGCGAGCGGCCGCGCTTGTGAGGGTCATTCTCGATCCGGTGCAGCAGCAGGGCTTCCTCGTCCTCGTCCGGCAGAAACGCCAGCGCGGTGGTCTTCAAGGTGTCGTGGCGGAACGGCTGCTGCTGCGGCAGCACGCCGGTCAGGCCGGCCTGCGGATACCTGTAGGCCGCGAAAGCCTCGTCCGTCTCCAGTGCGGTCAACTCGGCGTCTTCCTGCCGCAGGGGGGAAAGCATGCTGGCTGCGGTCCTGGCCTGTTCCAGGTCGGCAAGGCGGTGGCGTGGCTTCCACTGGCCCATGGGCCGTGGCTGCACGCGCGGCAGTGCGGTCAGGGCCTGGTACTCGCTTTGTTCGAGCAGTTCGTCCAGCCGGTGACTGGCGAGCTGGAAGGCCTGCGCCCGCTTGCCCGCACCCGGCTTCTCGTAACCCGGCCGCAGATAGGCCGGCTGCCCGGGCCGGGCGAAATGACGCAGGTTGGCATCGAACAGCAACACGTTCGGCTGCGCGGATGGCTGGCCACGATGGCGCTGCACGCGCCCGGCCAGCTGGATCAACGAACGCAACGAGGACGGCTCGGCGATGGCCCAGTCTGCGTCCCAATCGCGCCCGACTTCGCAGACCGGCGAAGCCAGCACCACGAACAGATGGTTGCGCTCCGGCGAGGCATCCAGCGCTTGGCGGATGGCGGGCAGCCGGAACACGGCCTGGCCATCGCCGCGGCGGTTGAAGCTGGCATCGAGCAGATGCTCGATGGCCGAGCGCTGCAGCAGGGGAAAGCGCGCGTGGTAGACGCATAGGTGGATGCAGACGTCCTCCGGCGCGCCGAGCGCGAACAGGGCCGTGGCGACGTCGAACAGCGGGTCGATGTTGGCCATGCGCACCAGGCCGAAGCTGACGCGCTTGCCGCCGATCGGGTCGGGCTCGGCATGGGCATCGTGCAGGCGCAGGCAGGCATCGCGGACGAAGGCGGCGAACTCGGCGTGCTGCTGTTCCGGCCTGCGTGATTCGATGGCCAGCGGCAACAGCGCGCCCCGCCGCAGCGGTGGTACCGCGCGCAGCCTGGCCGCGCGCTTGTCCACGAACTGCATGTGCTGTCGCATGAAGCCGTTGCCGTCGGCGCAGGCGGCAACCTGCGTGCCGAATTCGTCGGCCCACAGGCAGGGAATGTCGGCCTCGACCGAGGCACTGCCGGGCGTGCCGCGATTGCGGCGGAATTGGCGCCGGCCGGCGCGATAGGCCAGGTACATGCCCGTCACCAGCGCCGGCGGCAAGGTCGCCGACGACAGCACCACGCGGGTGCCGAGCATGCCGGCCCAATGCACCAGCCGGGTCAGTGCGGGCAGGTCGTCGAGGTCGTAGTCGTCCAGTTCGTCCAGCACCAGGTCGGCGCTCATCAGCCGCAGCATCGGCGCGATCTGGCGGCCGGCACGCAGCGACTCGGTGGCCGGCACCAGATGATCGACCGTGCACACCAGCATCGGTGCCGACAGCAGCCTGCGGATATCGGCATCGGCCATGGCCCGGGACAGCAGCGGATGGTCGGCCACGTTGCCTTCGTAGAGGACATGGCTGTCTTCCTCGATCAGGCTCTGCACCGAGGCCGAGCCGCCGGCTTCGGCCTGCTGCTCGTAGAACTCGAACAACCCGCGGCTGGCCGTGCCGCCGACCTGGGTGGCCAGTTCGTCCTCGCCCAGGTGCAGGTCGTTGCGGTAGCTGCGCCCGGTCTGCAGGGTGAGCGTGCGCAGGCCCAGCGCGTAGGTGGCACGCAGGCCCTGCTGCGGGTCGGCCAAAGCGTTGAGGATGCGGGCGTTGGCCAGGGTCTTGCCGCAGCCGGTGGACGCCATGTTGACGACGAAGGCACCGTGTTCGCGTGCGGCCTGCCGCAGGCCGGTGGCGGCATCGGCGGCCTTGTCCTGCCAGGCGAAGCGCGGGTCGGCACTGCGCTTGCGCAGGCCGCGATGGTTGGCCAGCCGGGGTAAGTGGCGCTCGAAGCCCGGCAGCGCATGCACGATGAGCCCGGCATCACGGGCCACGCCGAGCAGGTGTTCGTCCAGCGGCTGCTTGAGAACGCCGCCACGGTCGGTATTGGCGTACAGCCGCGTGTTGCCGTCGCCACGCACGCGCAGCGGCGAATTCGCAGGCAGGCCGGAATAGTGGTGGTCGGCCAGCATCAGCCCCAGCCGGGCCAGGTGCATCACGTAGGGATTGTCCAGCCATTCGTCGTTGCGCAGCCGGCGGCGCTCGATCAGTCCGCGCGCCGCCCTTGCCGCCTGCGCGCGCCAGGTCGGCTCGATCACCGGGAGCGGGCCGGCGGGCTGCCAGTACGGCAGCGCCTCCGCTTCGGTGGCGTCCCGGCGGATCTCGTTCCAGTCGTGGCCGACCTGCGACAGCGGCTGCTCCAGCCAGGCGGGGTTCCAGCGGTTCACGCGCTTGCCCAGCCACTCCTGGCTGCCGTCCTCCTTGTGGGCGGGGATCACCGGCAGGCGATGGTGGCTGAGCACCAGCCAGGCCACCGCGGCGGCCAGCGGCGGAAGTCGCGCGAAAGGGCGGGGATCCGTGGCATCCAACCCGTCGCGCTGGTAGCGGCCGGGGGCGATCCAGTCCCGTTCGTCGGCATTTGCAGTGTCGGCCAGCCGTGCAAGCCAGCCTTCGTCATCGTCCTCCCCGACGAAGGCCTGGAACATCCGCAGCGAAACCCATTCATGCCGGTACAGATTGCGTTCGGTCAGCTTGCCCTTGAGCCGTGCCTGGAACGCCTCGCTGGCCTTGCCCAGGTCGTGCAGCAGCGCGGCCAGTTGCGCCAGCAGGCGGATGTCCTGCGCGGTGTGCCAGTCGTTCTCATACTCGCGCCGCAGCACGTTGCGCACGGTGGTGTCGGTGGGCACCGCGCCCTCGGCGTTGAAGCGGCGGGCATCGCCGACGATCCACAGCAGCTCGCTGTGGTCCAGGCCGCGGATCCAGTGGCAGGCCACGGCGGTGTTCTTGCGCGCGGTCCGGCGCAGCAGCTTGCGCAGCGTGTCCAGGCCGGCCTGGGTGATCGGGGTCTGCCAGGTGCGGTCGCCGCGGCGTTCGGCGAACTGGTCGAGGATGCGCCGGGTTTCGGTCAGCGCGCGCTTGTCGCATTGGGAGATCAGCAGGATGTTCACGGCCGTACCTGCGCCGCGGTTTCCACCGCCACCGCCTTGACCGTGTCGATCATGAAATCCAGCGATTCGCTGCGGGTCAGGGCCTCGATGCAGTTGCGGCGGAACTGCTGCTCGTCGTCGCCGCGCATCGCCGACAGGAACGCCTGCGGCAGGATGCTGGCGTCCTTGACCAGGTCGGCCACGTCGAACACCAGCCCGCCGCGGCGGGTCTTGCCGTGCAGCACCGCCAGCCCGTGCGGCAGGCCGAGCACCCAGGTGGCGGTGGCTCCGAGGCCATAGGCCAGGTAGTTGCCGTGGTCGAGGAAGCGGTTGGCCGGGTCGCTGCCGCTGCCGCGCTTGGCACGGGTGAAGTCGCCATACCCCACGGTGTCCACGGCCAGCTTGAACAGCGCCTTGGTCAGGCGCGCTTCCTCGGTCAGCAGGGCGGTGTTGTCCTGGGCCAGCTCGATATTGCGGGCCGTGCGGGCCAGCAGTTCCTGCAGGCGGCCCGGATCCGGCGCAAAACCGGCATCGCCCATCGCACGATGCAGCCACTGATCGCGGATGCGCCGGGCGCGGGCCTGCTGGAAGGCCTTGGCCGCGTACAGGCGCAGGTCGTCGTCGAACCAGAACTTCACCCAGGCTTGGAGGTATTCGGTGGGGCGATACTCGCTCTGCGGCGAGAACCACGCCACCTCCACGTCCATCTCGTTGGCCGAGAACAGCGGCGTGCCGCCACCGCCGCAGAAGCCGACCAGCACGCCGGCCCTGGCCAGCTCGCGCATCGCCGCCTGGGTGATCGACGTGCCGGTGCCGAGCAGGATCGTCGTGGTATTGGCGATCGGGATGTTCCAGTACAGCGAGCGCTTGCCGGCATCGGTGACGTACTCGACCCGGCCGCCGTTGACCAGCACCCGGCAGTGCTGCAGGTAGTAGAGGTTGGCCCGCTTGGAATGCAGGATGGTCTTGAGGTCGGAGGGCGAGATGTCGTCCAAGGGTTCCGGTCCTTCGACGGCCCCCTGCCGTCGTTCCCTGTCCGGTCAAGTCGATCTTCGCTCCTTTGCGTCTCGCAAGGCGAGATCGCCGTCCTGACGGATGCACCGGCGAGATCGAAGAACCCTTGCAATGGATACATTCGAACACGCCCCGCCACAGGTGGATGCGGCCCAGCTGGCGGCTCAGGACATCAGCCGGGGCGCTCGTCGTCCATGGGCTTTCCGTCCCAGGAACATTACATGGCCTTCGCACAGATTTATCGGCAAAGGCAAGGCCACCGTCGCGACGGTGGCCTGCAGGCTACGCAACACCAGGACGGAAGCCGCGCGAAATACCGTGGCCTCAGCCTTCGCCCTCGAACAGCGGCTGGCCGTTGGAGGCGCTCACGCCGCCGTCCACCGGCAGGTTCACCCCGGTGATGAAGCCGGCCTCGTCGCTGGCCAGCAGCATCACCGCCCTGGCGATGTCCTCCGGCTCGCCGACCCGGCCCAGCGGGATGCGGGCGATGAAGTTCTTCAGCGTCTGCGGATCCTGCTGCATCTCCTTGGTCATGCCGGTGCGGGTGAAGGTGGGGCAGACCGCGTTCACCCGCACGCCGTCGCGGCCGCTGTCGATGGCCATGGCGCGGGTGAGGTTGGCCACCGCGCCCTTGACCGCGTCATAGGCCGCCATGCCCTTGTCGCCGCCGATGCCCGACACCGAGGCGGTGTTAACGATGCAGCCCTTGTACTTCTTCAGGTGCGGCAGCGCGGCCTTGGACACGTGGAACACGCCGGCGACGTTGACGCGGAAGATCTTGTCCCAGTCGTCCTCGCTGGTCTGCTCCAGCGTGCCTTCGACCAGGATGCCGGCGTTGTTGAACACCACGTGCAGTTCGCCGAAGCGCTGCAATGCCTCGTCGACGATGTGCCGTGCCTGCGCCGCGTCGCCGACGTCGGCAACCACCGCGTGGGTACGCTCGCGCGGCAGTTCCTGCTCGGCCTCGCGCAGCGCGCGCTCATGCCAGTCCGACAGCACCACGTTGGCGCCGGCCTTGGAGAACGCCTGCGCGGTGGCCTTGCCGATGCCGGAGGCGGCGCCGGTGACGATCACGGTCCTGTTGCTGAAGTCCATGGGACATCTCCTATGGGGAAAGCGATGTCTCCATGCTGGAACCGCGGCGGTAAGACGTCCGTGAACCTTCGCGCGCGAGGATGGACGAAGGCTTCACGCAGCGCGCCCGGGCGGGGCGCGTTACGACGCCGAAGGCGATGCGGCCTTGTCCGAGCTGCGCTCGTGCGCCTGGATGTCGCCTTGGAATTCCTTCGAGCCCTTACCCGGCGACACCGCCGCCTCGCCCTTGAGCTGCTTGAGCCGCTCCTTGCGCTCGGCCACCACCGCCTTGGCCAGCGCCACGCGGCGGCCGACCACCATCTCGGTGAGCCAGTCGATCAGGTAGCGGGTGTACTCCAGCTGGTGCACCTTGTCGGTGAGGGCGTGGTTGGCGCCGCGGATCAGCCGCGAGGTCAGCGAGCGTGCGTTGGAGAAGGCGTGCGCGTAGTTCTGCAGCACAGGGTGCGGCACGATCACGTCGTTCTCCGACTCGACCAGCAGCACGTCGCCCTCGAAGCGCTGGCACGCCGACAGGGCGATGTTGTCCTGCGGCTCGATGCGGCGGTGGCGGTAGTCCATCAGGTCCGGATCGTGGTTGAGCGAGACCTTGGGGTCGTTCCAGTGCGCGTCCTTGTACAGCGCCGGTGCGCGCAGCGCCAGCCATTCGACCGGCCGCTCGAGCGTGAGCAGCGTGGCCAGGTAGCCGCCGTAGCTCAGGCCGACCACCGCGATCGATTCCGGGTCCACCTGCGGCGAGGCGGCCAGGCGGTCGTAGGCGGCCTTGAGGTCGTCCAGGTTCTGCGCCCGCGTCACCGTCTCGCGCATCGAGGCCAGGCCCTCGTGGC
>JAFADB010000250.1 GCA_023425225.1 Pseudomonadota bacterium | reverse complement strand
GGCGCCTTCGGCGGCATGGGCATCGTCGCGCGCTGCTGCAGCGCGGTGATCATGTCCGAGGAAGGGCGGCTGTCGCTGTCCGGGCCGGAAGTGATCGAGACCGTGCGCGGGGTGGAGGAGTTCGACGCCCGCGACCGCGCCCTGGTCTGGCGCGTCACCGGCGGCAAGCACCGCTACCTGCTGGGCGAGGCCGACGCGCTGGTGGCCGACCGCATCGGTGCGTTCGCCGACGCCGCGGTGTCCGCGCTCGAGACCCTGCAGCAGGACGACGACCCGCTGGCCGCGCTGGAACGCGAGCACCGGCGGCTCGCGCAGCGCATCGCCGACTACGGCCAATACCGCGATGGCGTGGAGATCTGGCGGCGGCAGGGCATCGCCGATCCCGAGCGCCTGCCGCTGCTGGACACGCCCGCCTTCCTCGCCGCCGTCGATGGTCGGAGCACGCCATGGAACTGACCCCGCTGCTCGATGCCCTGTTTCCGCTCGGCCACGCCATCGACCGCGATGACGGCGTGCTGACCGGCCGCGCCACCACCGCGGCCGGCGAGGTCACCGTGATCGGCACCGCCGACAAGCTCGAGGTCGGCGTGGACCATGCGCTCGCACTCGCCGCCGCGGTGCTGGCGAGCACACGCGAACACCCGCGCCGGCCGATCGTGATGCTGGCCGATACCGCCGGCCAGCGGCTGTCGCGGCGCGACGAGCTGCTCGGCATCAACGGCTATTTCGCCCACCTGGCCAAGTCGTTGGAACTGGCGCGCCGCCGCGGCGCGCGGCTGGTGACGCTGGTGTACGGCGAGTCGGTCAGCGGCGGCTTCCTGTCGTTCGGGCTGATGGCCGATCACATTCACGCCCTGCCCGAGGCGCAGGTGCGGGTGATGGACCTGCGCGCGATGGCGCGCGTGACCAAGCAGCCGCTGGAGAAGCTGCAGACGCTGAGCCAGAGCTCGCCGGTGTTCGCACCGGGCGTGGAGAACTACGTGCGGATGGGCGCCGTTGAGTCGGTATGGGAGGGCGACCTGGCCGCCGCACTGCTGGCCGCACTGGCCGCCCCCAGCGATGGCGACGTGCGCCGCACGCTCGGCGCCGAGCGCGGCGGGCGCACCCTGGCGCGCGATGTCGCCGCCGCCGTGGCCGCGGGCGAGCGCTGAGATGTCGTCGCGCGTGCCGGCTTCCCATGGCCCGTCGTCCCCGCGCAGGCGCGGACCCAGTGCCTTGCCACGGCAAGGGCTTAAGTCGCCGGGTCCTCGCCTGCGCGGGGACGACGATGTCGGAAATGCCGCGCCGAACGCATCCACAACCGCGTTGCCGCCGCGCCACACCCTGATCTGGCCGCATCCGCATGCCGACTGGCAGGCCCTGACACCCGGCGCCGCGCCGCGCCTGCGCGCCTGGTTCGCGGCCGGCCACCCGGCGATCGTGGCGCGCGGCGATGCCAGCGAACCGGTGGACACGCTGCGCCTCGGCGTGCCGCTGCCGCCGGCCGAAGGCAAGCTGCGCTTGGCGCTGCGCATGTGTCGCAAGGACGTGGCGCGACGCGCGCTGCCGCCGTCGCTCGGCGAGGTCGCGGCGGCATTGCCGCGACCGGCGCTGCGCGAATTGGAACGCGAGGCGCGCGATTTCGCCCCGCGCGTATTCGGCAGCTTCGCCTGGCAGGCGATCACCGGCCTCGCCTACGTGCGCGACGGCTCCGATCTCGATCTGCTGTGGCAAGTGGCCGATCCCGCCCAGGCCGACGCCATTGCCACGCTGCTGTGCGGCTGGGAGCGCCGCCACGGCCTGCGCGCCGCCGGCGAACTGCTGCTGCCCGGCGACTTCGCGGTGAATTGGCGCGAATACGCCAGTGGTGCATGGCAGGTGCTGGTGAAGTCGCAGGGCGGTTGCCGGTTGCTGCCGCGCGAGGCGCTGTTCCCGTTGTGGAGCGCGGCATGAACACGGAAAAGCTGCCCTCATCCGGCGCCTCGCGCCACCTTCTCCCGCAAGCGGGAGAAGGTGCCCGAAGGGCGGATGAGGGTGCTCTTGGCGCAACTTCGCTGAATACATCTGCCGACGGCTATCGCAGCGACTTACGGATCCCATCACAACTTCCCCCTGCACCCCCCACCCCGGCCTCGCCGCTGGCCCATCGCCTCGGCCGCCTCGCCGTCGCCAGCCTGCACGCCGAACTGGCCTGCGCCCCCAAACCGGGGCTGGTCACGCCGTTCGACCACCTGCGCCGGCTCGGCATCGCCGCCGAGGCCGGCATGCTGCGCGCCACCATCGGCGTCAACACCCACCGCGGCGCGATCTTCAGTCTCGGCCTGCTAACCGCTCAAGCCGCGCGCCTGCACCGTCGCGACGGCCGTGCCCCCGCTGCCGAGGCGGCGTGCATGGCGGTAAGCGACTGGCGCGAGGCCTTGCTCGCCGCGCCGCTGGACCCGCGCAGCCACGGCCAGCGCATGCGTGCGCGCCATCGCGTACAAGGCGTGCGCGAACAGGCAGCGGATGGCTACCCACTGTTGCGCGAAATCGCTCTACCGGCCCTGCGCCAGGCGCTGGCCGCCGGGCTGGACCGCGAGGCGGCGCTGGCGC
>JAFADB010000248.1 GCA_023425225.1 Pseudomonadota bacterium | reverse complement strand
TCTTCTACAACACCATGGAGGACGCCGGCGCACTGCCGATCGAGCTGGACGTGTCGAAGATGGAGCACGGCGACGTCATCGAGCTGCGTCCGTACGACGGCAAGGCGCTGAAGGACGGCGAGGTGATCGCCGAGTTCGAGCTCAAGTCCGAGGTGCTGCTGGACGAGGTGCGAGCCGGCGGCCGCATCCCGCTGATCATCGGCCGCGGCCTGACCGCCAAGGCGCGCGAGGCGCTGAAGCTGGCCCCGACCGGGCTGTTCCGGCTGCCGGTCAACCCGCCGGACACGGGCCGCGGCTTCTCGCTGGCGCAGAAGATGGTCGGCCGCGCCTGCGGCCTGCCGGAAGGGAAGGGCATGCGCCCGGGCACCTACTGCGAGCCGAAGATGACCTCGGTGGGTTCGCAGGACACCACCGGCCCGATGACCCGCGACGAGCTCAAGGACCTGGCCTGCCTGGGCTTCTCGGCCGACCTGGTGATGCAGTCGTTCTGCCACACCGCGGCCTATCCGAAGCCGGTGGACGTGAAGACCCACCACACCCTGCCGGAGTTCATCTCCACCCGCGGCGGCGTCTCGCTGCGCCCGGGCGACGGCGTGATCCACAGCTGGCTCAACCGCATGCTGCTGCCGGACACCGTCGGCACCGGCGGCGACTCGCATACCCGCTTCCCGATCGGCATCTCGTTCCCGGCCGGCTCGGGCCTGGTCGCCTTCGCCGCGGCCACCGGGGTAATGCCGCTGGACATGCCCGAGAGCGTGCTGGTGCGCTTCAAGGGCCAGATGCAGCCGGGCGTGACCCTGCGCGACCTGGTCAACGCGATCCCGCTGTACGCGATCAGGCAGGGCCTGCTGACCGTGGCCAAGGCCGGCAAGAAGAACATCTTCTCCGGCCGCATCCTCGAGATCGAGGGCCTGCCGGAGCTGAAGGTGGAGCAGGCGTTCGAGCTGTCCGATGCCTCGGCCGAGCGCTCGGCCGCCGGCTGCACGGTGCGCCTGAACAAGGAGCCGATCATCGAGTACCTCAACAGCAACATCACCCTGCTGAAATGGATGATCGCCGAGGGCTACGCCGACGCGCGTACCCTGGGCCGCCGCATCAAGAAGATGGAGGAGTGGCTGGCCGATCCGCAGCTCATCGAGCCGGATGCCGACGCCGAGTACGCCGCCGTCATCGAGATCGACCTGGCCGACATCCACGAGCCGATCGTGGCCTGCCCGAACGACCCGGACGACGTGAAGACGCTGTCCGAGGTCGCCGGCGCCAAGATCGACGAGGTGTTCATCGGCTCGTGCATGACCAACATCGGCCACTTCCGCGCCGCGGCCAAGCTGCTGGAAGGCAAGCGCGACATCCCCACGCGGCTGTGGGTCGCACCGCCGACCAAGATGGACGCCTCCGAGCTGACCAAGGAAGGCCACTACGGCACCTTCGGTGCGGCCGGCGCGCGCATGGAGATGCCCGGTTGCTCGCTGTGCATGGGCAACCAGGCGCAGGCACGCGAGGGCGCCACCGTGTTTTCCACCTCCACCCGCAACTTCCCCAACCGCCTGGGCCGCAATACCAACGTCTACCTGGGCTCGGCGGAACTGGCGGCGATCTGCTCGCGGCTGGGACGGATCCCGACCAAGGACGAGTACATGGCCGACGTGGGCGTGATCAAGACCAGTGGCGACCAGATCTACCGCTACATGAACTTCGACCAGATCCAGGACTACCAGGACGTGGCCGACTCGGTCGCGGCCTGAGCGGGCCTTCGCGCATCGACGAACAAGCCCGGCGCATGCCGGGCTTGTTCGTTTCCGGGAACAGGCAGGCCGCTACGGCTCGGCGCGTGCGGCCATCCATTGTTCCAGTTCGCCGGCGGGCAGAGCGGGCGAGAACAGGAAGCCCTGCAGCACCTCGCAGCCGTGCCTGGCGAGGAACTCGGCCTGGGAGGGCGTCTGCACGCCTTCGGCGATCACGTGCTTGCGCAGGTCGCGGCCGAGATTGAGTACCGATACGGTGACGGTGCGGGCGACCTCGCTGTTGTCCAGGTCGCTCACGAAGCTCATGTCCAGCTTCAGCTCGCTGATCGACAGCCGGTACAGGCTGCCCAGGCTGGAGTAACCGGTACCGAAATCGTCCAGCGAAATGCCGAAACCGGCGGCCTGGATGGCACGTAGGTTCTCGATCACCGGCGCATGCGTGGACAGCATGATGCCTTCGGTGATCTCGATCATCAGGTCCGCTGCGGTCAGCCCGTGGCGGCGCAGCACCGTCTGCAAGTCCTGCAGCAGGTTGGGGTTCTCGAAGTTGCTCGCCGATAGGTTCACCGCCACATGCGGTACGCCGATGCCGCGCCTGCGCCAGTCGGCCAGCTGCCGGCAGGCCTGCTGCAGCACCCAGGACGAGATCTCGTCCATCAGCCCGCCCTGTTCGGCCAGCGGGATGAAGCGCGCGGGTGAAACCCAGCCCAGCTGCGGGTGCTGCCAGCGCAACAGGGCCTCCACGCCATACAGGCGATGCGGTGCATGGGCATGGACCTGCGGCTGGTAGTGCAGGTGCAGCTGGTTGCGATGGATCGCCTCGCGGAGCGAGTTTTCCAGGGCAACGCCTTCCTGTGCATTGCGGTTCATGTCCTCGCTGAAAAAACCGAAACCGCCACCACCGTCCTCTTTCGCCCGTTGTATGGCCAGGTTGGCATGACGCAGCAGCGTCTCCACGTCGCTGCCGTCGTCCGGGAACATCGCGATACCCACACTGGCGCTGGGATGCAGCGTCATGTGCCCGACCGTCAACGGTGCGGCGATCGCGGCGAGCAGGCGTTCGACCATGGCTGTCGCCCGGCCGGCATCGCAGTTCGACAGCACCAGCAGGAACTCGTCGCCGACCTGGTGACCCACCAGATCGTCGCTGGAGAGGGTGGCGAGCAGGCGCCGGGCGGTATCGCGCACCAGGCCATCGCCTGCGGCACGCCCTTGTGTCTCGTTGATGCGCTTGAGTCGGTCAAGGTCGAGGAACAGGAACGCGGCGGGAGTGCCGGCATTCTCGGCCTGCACCAGGGCCTGCTCGGCGCGGGCGCTGAACATCATCCGGTTGGGCAGGCCGGTCAGCGCGTCGTAGAAGGCCAGCTTGTGCAGGCGCTCGCGCGTGTGCTCGCGTTCCAGTGCCAGCGCGCACAGGTGCTGGCACAGCTGCGCCAGCCGCACATGCCACTTGCCGGGTTCGCGCGGGTGGCGGTAATACAAGGTGAAGATCCCCAGTACCCGCCCGTTGCTGGACTTGATGGGCGTGGACCAGCAGGCGCGTAGACCGCATTCGAGCATGTGCGCGCGATGCTGTTCGAACAGCGGATCGTTGGCGATGTCGGTGACCATTACCGGACTTCCACGCCAGGCCGCTGCACCGCAGGCACCTTGCATCGGGCCGATGGGAATTCCCTCCAGCCTTGCGGCGAACGTGGCGGGAAGCCCCGGGACAGCAAGCGGATGCAGCACGCCATGCTCGTCCAGCGACAGTACCGAGGCGATGGCCGATGGCGCGATGCGTTCCACGTCGCGGCAGATCATCTCCATGATCTCGGCGATCGGCTTTTCGCGCACGATCGCTTCCAGTGCCCGGTGATGCAGGACCTCGTGCATCTTGGTCTGGGTGATGTCGGTCAGCACCGCCACCGTGTGGGTGACCTGGCCGTGCTCGTCGAGCACGCGATCGGTGGTGACCGAGGCCCAGACCGGTTCGCCGTTCTTGTGGTACAGCAGCACGTCGCCACTGAAGGGCAGCATCTGCTGGCCACCGCGTTGTACGCGTCCTACCGTTTCCGGATCCGTGCATGGGCCCGGCAGCAGGTCGCTCGGCCGCCGTCCGAGAAGTTCTTCCGGCGAATAGCCGAACATCTGCTGGAAGCCTTCGTTGGCATGGACGACGTGGCTGTTGCGGTCGCAGATGACGATGGCGTTGTTGCTTTGGTTGAGTGCCTGCGCCAGCAGCCGGGCGCGGGCCTGCTCCCGGTATGTTGCGGTGACGTCACGGACCAGGCACAGGTGAAGGCAGTCCGCGCCGCGCATGATCCGGGAGGTCGTCAGCGCCACCATCGCCGGTCCGGTGCCATCGGGAAGGTCCAGCTCCAGCACGATGGGCGAGAGGGTGTGCTCCTGCGCCTGATCAAGGATCCGCTCGCAGGCGTCGGTGGGGAGCAGGATCTGCAGCGACCGCCCCACGACATCGCCGCGTGGCCGCTTCCAGAGCTTGGCTGCAACCTGGTTGAAGAACACCACCCGTCCAGTCGCGTCGATCACGATCACGCCATCGGGTGCCTGTTCGAGCAGCTGGGGCATCTGGCGAAGGGGATCATCGCCAGGTACCGGAACGGTGCTGGCCGTCGGGGTCGGGACTGGAATGTCGACCATGCGCAGCTCCTCGTGTTGCCTGGCTAGGCGGCAGTTGCAGCCAACGCCACCAGGCGCGCGGCGATCCTGTCCAGCGGCAGGGTTTCCTGCGAAGCGCCGAGCCGGTGGGCCGCACCCGGCATCCCCCACACAACGCTGGTGGCTTCGTCCTGCACCAGGGTGCGGGCACCAGCCTGGCGCATTTCCAGCAGGCCACGTGCCCCATCTTCGCCCATGCCGGTGAGGATGGCGCCAATGGCGTTGGCTCCGGCAGCACGGGCGACCGAGCGGAACAGCACGTCCACGGCCGGCTTGTGCCGGTTCACCGCCGGGCCATCGTCGATGCGGCAGCGCCAGCGGGCGCCGTCGCGGACCACCTGCAGATGCTTGCCGCCGGGCGGCAGGTAGGCGTGGCCGGGCAGGATGGCGTCGCCTTGGGTCGCTTCGCGTACCGACATGGCCGAATGCCGGTCCAGACGCTCGGCGAACGCGCTGCTGAAGCTGCCGGGCAGATGCTGGGTCATGACCACGGCGGGCGCATCGGCCGGCATGCCTTCGAGCACGACCCGCAGGGCCTCGGTGCCGCCGGCCGAGGCGCCGATGGCGATCAGCCGGTCGGTGGTGCGGAAGCCGATCTGCCGGCCCGGCACGCTGGGGAAGGCGAGGCCCCCCGCGCCGGGATCGGGAGTGCGCACTGCCGGCCTCACCCGCGCGCGCGCGGCGGCCTTGACCTTCTCGACGATCTCGCTGGCGTAGGCTTCCAGGCCGCTGGCCACGGCGAGTTTGGGCTTGGGAATGAAATCCACCGCGCCCAGCGCCAGCGCCTGCAGGGTGGTATCCGCGCCGCGCTCGGTGAGCGAGGAGATCATCACCACGGGGATCGGGCGCAGCCGCATCAGGTTGTCGAGGAATGCCAGCCCGTCCATCCGCGGCATCTCCACGTCGAGCGTGATCACGTCGGGGTTCAGGCGTTTGATCTTGTCGCGGGCCAGCAGCGGGTCGGAGGCGGTACCGACCACCTCGATGGCGGGATCGCGTGCCAGGATTTCCGACAGGATCTGCCGCACGACCGCGGAATCGTCCACCACCAGCACGCGGCAGGGCGCCGAGCCGGTCATTCGAACAGCTCCACGCCGCCGGTGACCGGCGCCTTGGACAGGCGCGCACGCACCGCCGACTCGGTGGCCGCGACCTCGGCCTCGTGGGCATGCGGCAGCCGCTGCACCACCACGCGCCCGGTGGACGGGAAGAACCAGACCTTGCGCGGGTGGATGCCGCACAGGTCCTCGGCCATCACCGGGATGCGCTCGTCGCGCAGGTACTGGCGCACGAACTCGGCGTTGCGCGTGCCAACCGGGTTGCTGGTGAAGCCCTTGAGCACGTTGGCGCCGCCGAACACCTTGGCTTCCAGCCGTCGGCGGTTGGCGCCGCGCTTGAGCAGGTCGTTGATCAGCAGTTCCATCGCGTAGCTGCCGTAACGGGCCGGCGCGCCGTCGCCGGCATCGCCTTCGGGAAGCAGGAAGTGGTTCATGCCGCCCAGCTTGAGCAGCGGGTCGCGGATGCAGGCGGCCACGCACGAGCCCAGCGTGGTGGTCAGCGCGGTGTCGTCGTCCACCACCAGGTACTGGGTGGGCAGCAGCTTGGCGGCGATCGTCTGGAACCGGCTGTCGCGGTAGCGCATGACGTCGTCGGCCGGCAGGGTCGCCCGGTTCATGCGCGCGCTCCGGCGGTGCGCCGGTACAGCGTGCGTCCGCACGGCTGGATCAGGTCGGCCGCGTGCAGGTAGTTCTCCGAATGGCCGGTGTAGAGCATGCCGGCGTCGTCGAGGTGCGGGATCAGTCGGGTGAGGATGTCGCGCTGGGTCGGTTTGTCGAAATAGATCATCACGTTGCGGCAGAACACCGCCAGGAAAGGGCCACCAACGTCATAGCGCCGGTCCAGCAGGTTAAGCGGGCGGAACTCGACCAGTTCGCGCAGTGCCGGCAGCACCCGGCACAGACCCTCGTTGGCGCCGCTGCCGCGCTGGAAGTACTTCTTGCGCAGCGCGGCATCCAGTCCGGCGATGCGGTCGACCGGGTAGACGCCGCGCGCGGCGGTCTGCAGCACCTGGGTATCGATGTCGGTGGCGAGGATGCGCACCGGCGGCCTGAGGCTGGCGAAGGCCTCGCAGGCGCTGATCGCCATGGAGTACGGCTCCTCTCCGGTGGACGCCGCGCACGACCACAGGTTCAGCGGCGCGGAGGCGGCGTGCAGCCGCAGTTCCTCCTGCAGCCGCTGGAAATGGTGCGGCTCGCGGAAGAAGGAGGTGAGGTTGGTGGTCAGGGCGTTGGTGAACGCCTGCCACTCGTCCTCGCCGCCGCTTTCCAGCCGGTCGAGATAGTCGCGGAACGAGCGCAGGCCCAGCGCCCGCAGCCGCCGCGACAAGCGGCCGTAGACCATGTCGCGCTTGGCGGGCGCCAGGGCGATGCCCGCACGCTGGTGGATCAGTTCGCAGACGCGGCGGAAGTCGCGGTCGCCGAACTCGAACTCGCGCGACTCGGTGGCGGGGATGGCAGGAGAGTTCAAGGGCGGCACCGGACCAATCGTTTCATACCGTATCGGCCACTCGCGATGGAATCTGAATGGGCCGATGGATGGATCGGCCATTCGTCGTGGCTTCCGTGCCGAGGAGCGTGGCGAGCGATGGCGGCCTCATTCTTCAGGAAGCCTGCAATGCGGTATCGACGACGGCGAAGCGGATCCCTGGGCGTGTCGTCGTGCCGCCGGCGGATGGAGCGACCGGTCCGTTGCCGGCCGGCGCAGTCGAGCCCGCGGAAGCAGCCGTGGATGCGGTCCGGAACACCGCGACGGCCTGGGCAAGTGCATCGGCCTGTTCCTCCATGGCACGTGCGGCAGCGGTAGCTTCCTCGACCAGCGCGGCGTTCTGCTGGGTGGTCTCGTCCATCTGGGTGACGGTCTGGTTGACCTGCTCGATGCCGGCACTTTGTTCCTGCGAGGCGGCGGAGATCTCGGACATGATGTCGGTCACCCGCTGCACGCTGGCGACGATCTCGTCCATGGTGGTGCCGGCTTGGTGGACCAGCGCCGAGCCGTCGGCGACCTTGCCGACCGAGTCGTCGATCAGCTCCTTGATCTCCCTGGCGGCAGTGGCCGAGCGCTGGGCCAGCGTGCGCACCTCGGAGGCGACCACGGCGAAGCCGCGGCCCTGCTCACCGGCACGGGCGGCCTCCACCGCGGCGTTGAGCGCCAGGATGTTGGTCTGGAAGGCGATGCCGTCGATGACGGAGATGATCTCGGCGATCTTCTTGGACGAAGTTTCGATGGCGGACATGGTACTGACCACCTGGCCGACCACGCTGCCGCCCTGGGAGGCAACAGACTGCGCGCCGATGGCGAGCTGGTTGGCCTGGCGGGCGTGTTCGGCATTCTGGCGCACGGTGGAGGTCAGTTCCTCCATCGAGGCTGCGGTTTCTTCCAGGTTGGCGGCCTGCTGCTCGGTGCGGCGTGACAGATCACTGTTGCCGGAGGCGATCTCGCCGGCGGCGAGCGTGATGCTCGAAGCGCTGGCCTGGATCTGGCCGACGATCTGGGTCAGCTGTGCGACGGTGGTGTTGGCATCGTCGCGCATGCGTGCGAACACGCCCTGGTAGTCGCCGTGCATGCGCGCGGTCAGGTCACCTTCGGCGATGGCCGACAGCAGCTGCGAGAGCTTGCCGAGGTTGTCATCGCTGACCGCCATCATCGAGTTGAGGTTTTCCAGCATGAGACGGAAATCGTGATCGAAGCGCTGCGCGTCGCCACGGCGGCTGAAGTCGCCCGCGGCAGCGGCACTGGCCAGCTGCTTGATCTCGGCATTGATGCGGCCGAGGTTGGCCTTGACCGTGTCGACGGTGGTGGTCATTGCGGCCTTCTCGCC
>JAFADB010000316.1 GCA_023425225.1 Pseudomonadota bacterium | reverse complement strand
CCATCTCGGCCGGCACCTTCTTGCCCATCGCGCGGCGCAGCAGGTCGGCGCCGCCCAGCGAGTAGCCGCCGACGATCTGCGCCATCTGCATGACCTGCTCCTGGTACACCATGATGCCGTAGGTGTCGGCCAGGATCGGCTCGGTGCGCGGGTCGGGGTAGATGACCTCCTGCTGGCCGTGCTTGCGCGCGATGAAGTCCGGGATCAGGTCCATCGGGCCCGGCCGGTACAGCGACACCAGCGCGATCAGGTCCTCAAAGCGGTCGGGGCGGGCGTCCTTGAGCATGCGCCGCATGCCCGAGGATTCGAACTGGAACACCGCGCCGGTGTTGGCGGCGGCGAAGATGTCACGGTAGACCTCCACGTCGTCCAGCGGGATGGCGCTGATGTCCACCGCCGGCTTGCCCTCGCGCTGCATGCGCCGGTTGATCGACTTCACCGCCCAGTCGATGATCGTCAGCGTGCGCAGGCCGAGGAAGTCGAACTTGACCAGGCCCACCGATTCCACGTCGTTCTTGTCGAACTGGGTGATCGGGTTCTTGCCGAGGTTGCCTTCGTCGTGCTCGGCGCACAGCGGGCAGAACTCGCTCAGCGGCGTCGGCGCGATCACCACGCCGCCGGCGTGCTTGCCGGTGTTGCGGGTCAGGTCCTCCAGCTGCAGCGCCAGGTCGATCAGGTCGCGGACGTCGTCCTCGCTGCCGTAGCGGGCGATCAGGTCGGCCGAGGCCATTTCCGAATCCGGGCCTTCCTTGCCCTTGCCCAGCGCGTCCTTGAGGGTGATGCCCAGGATGTTGGGGATCAGCTTGGCCACGCCGTCGACGAAGCCGTACGGGAAGCCGAGCACGCGGCCGCAGTCGCGCACCACCGCCTTGGCCGCCATGGTGCCGTAGGTGACGATCTGGCTGACCTTGTCGCGGCCGTACTTGCGGGCGACGTAGTCGATCACCTCGTCGCGCCGGTCCATGCAGAAGTCGACGTCGAAGTCGGGCATGGACACGCGCTCGGGGTTGAGGAAGCGCTCGAACAGCAGGTTGTACGGCAGCGGGTCCAGATCGGTGATCTTCAGCGCCCAGGCCACCAGCGAGCCGGCGCCGGAACCGCGGCCCGGGCCGATCGGGATGCCCTGGCTCTTGCCCCACTTGATGAAGTCCGAAACGATCAGGAAGTAGCCGGGGAAGCCCATCTTGATGATGATGCCCAGCTCGAACTCCAGCCGGTCCACGTAGTCCTGGCGGCTCTTGCCCGGCGCCAGCGGGTTGGCCTGCAATCGCTCCTCCAGGCCTTCGCGGGCCTGGTGGGTGATCCAGCTGTCCAGGGTCTGGTCGTCGGGCACCGGGTAGGCGGGCAGGAAGTAGGTGCCCAGCCGCATCTCGATGTTGCAGCGCTGTGCCAGCGCCAGGGTGTTGTCGATCGCGTCGGGCACGTCGGCGAACAGCTCGGCCATGTCCTGCTGCGACTTCAGGTACTGCTCGCGGCTGTATTCGCGCGGACGCCGCGGATCGTCGAGCACGCGCCCGGAGGCGATGCACACGCGCGCCTCGTGGGCGTCGAAGCCTTGCGGGTCGAGGAAGCGCACATCGTTGCTGGCGATCACCGGCAGGCCGCGGCTGCCGGCGGCATGCAGGGCGAAGCGGTTGAACGGCTCCTCGCCGTCGCGGCCGGTGCGGGTCAACTCCAGGTGCAGGCCGTCGCCGAACACCTTCTGCCAGTCGGCCAGCTGCTGCTCGGCCAGGTCGTGGCGGCCCTCGGCGAACAGCCGCCCGGCCAGGCTCTCGCGTCCGGCCAGCGCGAACAGGTCGCCACTGCCGGCACGCAGCCATTCGGCCTGCACCGCCACGCCGCCCTCGTTGCGGTGGCCTTCCAGCCAGGCGCGGGTGAGCAGCCGCGACAGGCTCAGGTAGCCCTCGCGATTGCGGCACAGCACGGTCAGCCGCCACGGCGCGGCATCGCCCTCGGCCACCAGCAGGTCGGCACCGGCGATCGGCTTGATGCCCACCGACTCGGCCGCCTTGTAGAACTTCACCAGCGCGAACAGGTTGTTCAGGTCGGTGACCGCCAGCGCCGGCAGCTCCATCTCCACCGCGCGGCTGAGCAGGTTGGCCTGCTTGGCCTTGGCCGGATTGGCGTAATCCGGTTTTTCGGGCACGCGGATGGTCGAGTCCGCCAGCGAGAACTCGGTGTGGACGTGGAGGTGGACGAAGCGGGAAGTGGACATGCGGGACCGACAGTGATGCCCGGTCAGGGTAGCCGCCGGCAGGGGTGGGGACAAGGCTTGACACGGCACGCCGCGGGGCGCGCCCGCCGCGTCAGACCAGCATGGCGGGCGCGTCTGCCGGCAGTTCGCAATCCAGGCCCAGCGCCTTGCGCACCGGGGCGAAGCTGCGCCGATGCTGCGGACATGGGCCGTGCGCCGTCAGCGCGGCCAGGTGGGCCGGGGTAGCGTAGCCCTTGTGGACGTCGAAGCCGTACTGCGGCCAGCGCTCGTGCAGCTGGCACATGATGCGGTCGCGGGTGACCTTGGCCACGATCGAGGCGGCCATGATCGCGCGGTCGCGGCCATCGCCGCCCACCAGCGCCTCGGCCGGGCAGGGCAGACCCTTGGGGATGCGGTTGCCGTCGATGCGCGCCAGCCGCGTGGCGTGGGCCACGCCCTGTACCGCCAGGCGCATGCCGAGCATGCGCGCCTGGTAGATGTTGATGCGGTCGATCTCGTCGGCCTCGATCAGCACCACCTTCCACGCAAGGGCGCGTTCGACGATGCGCTGGTACAGCACCTCGCGGCGTTCGGGGCTGAGCACCTTGGAGTCGTCCAGGCCGTTGATGCGCGGCCGTGCCGGATCGAACACCACCGCGGCCACCGCCACCGGCCCGGCCAGCGGGCCGCAGCCGGCCTCGTCCACGCCGGCGACCTGCAGCGGCACGCTCGTGGCTGCGTGGTCCGGGAACAGCGACAGCGCGGGAGCGTCGGCGTCGCCGCAAGGGCGTGCGTGATCGTCGCCGTGCAGGTCGGGCATCCGTACGGGGTCGATCTTCATGGGGGCGACGCCTGCGCGATGCCGGCGGCGGCCTGCGGGCGGCCCAGCAGCCCGGCCACCGCCTCGGCGGCCCGTGCCGAGGCATCGCGCCGCAGCTCGCCATGGATGTGCAGGTACTGCGGCTGCAGCGCAGCCACCGCCTCGGGATGGCGGAACCAGTGCATGAGTGCAGCGGCCAGCTTCTCCGGCGTGCAGTCGTACTGCATCAGCTCCGGCGCCAGGTCCTTTCCTGCGAGGATGTTCGGCAGCGCGTAGCGGTCCACCTTGATCAGTCCCAGCGCCTTGACGATGCGGTAGGTCAGCGGCGCCACCTTGTAGCCGACCACCATCGGCCGCTTGACCAGCGTCGCCTCCAGCGTGGCGGTGCCCGAGGCCAGCAGCACCGCGTCGGCGGCCTGCATCGCCAGGCGCGCCTGGCCGTCGAGCAGGTGCGAGCGCAGCACCGGCAGCGCCGAGCGCGACAACTGCTCGGACAGCAGCTGGCGGCAGGCGGGATTGGCGGCCGGCACCACCACGTGCAGGTCGGGCAACTGCTCGGACAGCAGCCAGGCGGCCTCGAAGAAGGTCTCGCCGAGGCGGCCGATCTCGCCCAGCCGGCTGCCGGGAAGTACCGCCAGCACCTTGGCGGCGGCCGGCAGGCCGAGCTGCTCGCGGGCGGCCTCGCGGTCGCTGCGCAACGGGATGTCGTCGGCCATCGGATGGCCGACGAAACGCGCATCCACGCCATGGCGCGCGTAGATCGCCGGCTCCATCGGGAACAGGCACAGCACCAGGTCGGCGCTGGCGCCGATCTTCTCGGCGCGATTCTCGCGCCAAGCCCATACCGACGGACTGACATAGTGCACGGTGCGCACGCCGCGCTGCTTGAGCCAGCGCTCCACGCCCAGGTTGAAGTCCGGCGCGTCGATGCCGATGAAGGCGTCCGGCTGCCAAGCCAGCGCGCGTTCGCGGAACTCGCGCCGCAGCCTGAGCAGCCGCGGCAGGTGCCGCAGTACTTCGGCCAGGCCCATCACCGCCAGTTCGCTGGCGTCGAACCAGGTCTGGCAACCGGCATTGCGCATGGCGTCGCCGCCGATGCCGGCGAACTGCGCGTCGGGATAGAGCTTGCGCAGCGCCTCGATCAGGCCGGCGCCCAGTGCGTCGCCGGAGGCCTCGCCGGCCACCAGCACGAAACGGGGAGCGGACCTGCCAGCGGGAAGGGCCGGGGATCGGGGAAGGACAGGGACAGGCGATGCCGGCGAGGCGGCCGGCTCGCCCTGTGTCCCGTGTCCTGGGTCCCGAATCGTCATCGCAACAGCGGCCGCTCGGCGTGGTCGATGAACTCCAGCATTTCCTTCACGTCGCCGCTGTTCTGCGCCTGCTCGGCCAGTTGCTGCTTGGCTTCGGCCAGCGGCAGCCCGGCCACGTAGAGTGTTCGGTAGGCGCGCTTGATCGCGGCGATGCGCTCGGCATCGAAGCCGCGGCGCTTGAGGCCCTCGCTGTTGATGCCACGCGGGCGCCCCAGCGAATCGCTGCCGACCATGGTGAACGGCGGCACGTCGCCGTTGGTCAGCGCCCCCATGCCGAGGAAGGCATGCGCGCCGATGCGGCAGAACTGGTGCGCCCCGGCGAAGCCGCTGATGATCACCCAGTCGCCCACGTGCACGTGGCCGGCCAGGGTGGTGTTGTTGGAGAACACGCAGTTGTTGCCGACGATGCAGTCGTGGGCCACATGGGTGTAGGCCAGCAGCCAGTTGTCGTCGCCGATGCGGGTGATGCCGCCGCCGCCGCCGGTGCCGCGGTTGACGGTGATGAACTCGCGGAACACGTTGCGGTCGCCGATCACCAGCTCGGTACGCTCGCCGGCGTACTTCTTGTCCTGCGGGTCGCCGCCGATCGCGCAATGGCCGACGAAGCGGTTGTCGCGGCCGATGCGGGTGGGGCCGTCGATGGTGCAGTGCGGACCGACGACGGTGCCGTCACCGATCTGCACCTCGGCCCCGACCAGCGAGAAGGCGCCGATGCTGACCCCGGCGCCGAGCTGCGCGGACGGATCGACATGGGCGCTGGGATGGATGAAGGTTTCTGCCATGGGATCTCAGACGTTGGTGTCTTCGGCGCAGACGACTTCGGCGGATGCCACTTCCACGCCGTCGACGCTGGCCACGCCGTGGTAGAAGGCCACGTTGCGGATCTGCCGCTTCAGGGTGACTTCCAGGTCCAGCCTATCACCGGGCACCACCATCTGGCTGAAGCGCGCGTTCTCGACCTTGGCCATGTAGAACTTGTGCACCTCCTGCTCGCCGCGCGAGAGCAGGATGATCAGGCCGCCGGCCTGCGCCAGCGCCTCGATGATCAGCACGCCCGGCATGATCGGCCGGTCGGGGAAATGGCCGTTGAAGAACGGCTCGTTCTGGCTGACGTTCTTGTAGGCGCGGATGCGCTTGAGCGGCTCCAGCTCGACCACGCGGTCCACCAGCAGGAACGGATAGCGGTGCGGCAGCAGCTTGCGGATGTGGTCGATGGTGACGGGAAGTTGGATGTCTGCGGTCATGTTCAAGGAGTCTTGGAAGCTAGGGCGATGACGCGGCGTGCGAGCGAGTCGAGCTGGTGCAGGCGGGCGACGATCTTGCGCCAGCCGCGGCTTTCGACCGCGGGCAGGCCGGAGGAATACTCGCCGGGTTCGCGGATCGAGTTGCCGACCATGGACTTGCCCAGCACCACGACCTTGTCGCAGATCTCGATGTGGCCGACCACGCCGACCTGTCCGGCCAGCATGCAGTAGCGGCCGATGCGGGTGCTGCCGGCGACGCCGACCTGCCCGGCCATGGCGGTGTGCGCGCCGATGCGGCAGTTGTGGGCGATCTGCACCAGGTTGTCCAGGCGCACGTCCTCTTCCAGCACGGTGTCTTCCAGCGCGCCGCGGTCGATGGTGGTGTTGGCGCCGATCTCGCAGTCGTCGCCGACCTGCACGCCGCCCAGCTGCGGCACCTTGATCCAGCGCCCGGCGTCCATCGCCAGGCCGAAACCGTCGGCGCCAAGCACCGCGCCGGGATGGATGCGCACGCGCTTGCCGACGCGCACGCGGGTGACCAGGGTGACGCGTGCGATCAGTTCGCTGCCATCGCCGACCACGCAGTCTTCGCCGACCACGCAGCCGGGACCAACGATGGCGCCTTCGCCGATCACGCTGCGCGCGCCGATGCTGGCGAACGGGCCGATGTGGGCGCTTGCGGCCACCTGCGCGGCGGGATCGACGGCGGCCTGCGGGTGGATGCCGGCCTGGCGCGCCGGCGGCACGTCGAACAGCGCGGCAATCCTGGCGAAGGCGGTGTAGGGATCCTTGGCGATGAGGGCGGTGCCGGGCGCGGCGGCAGCATCCTCGGCGCGCACCACAACCACGGCGGCGTGGCTGTCGGCCAGCTGGGAGCGATAGCGCGGATTGGCCAGGAAGCTGAGCTGTCCGCTCCCGGCATGGGCAAGGGTGGCAACGCCATGCACGGCAACGCCACCGTCGCCATGCAGTTGCAGCCCGAAGCGATCCGCGAGGGCTTGTGCGGTGTAGGTAGGAATATTCACGCCGGGATTCTACCGTGTGCCATCAGGGCGGTCATGCCGCTCCCTTGCCGCGGACATGGCCAGGCCATGCCGGCAAACCAGGCAGGCTGCGACCCACGAACTGGAGAAACGCCCCCTTTGGCAAAGGGGGCGCGTGATAAACGGGGCGCGTCGAAGGCGCGGGGATTCGGCAGGCCAACCGCCGACCGGACTCCTGCGCAGCAGGAGCCGGGACGCCAGGGCAACGCCCTGGCGGGACGGGCAATGCGTCAGAACTGTCCGCCGAAGGTGAACTGCAGCCGCTCGATCTCGTCGCCGTCCTTCTTCTTCAGCGGGATCGCGTAGCTGATCGAGATCGGACCCACCGGGGCGCGCCACAGCAGGGCCACGCCGGTGGATACGCGCAGCTCGTTGGCCTTGACGTTGTCGGTGCCGTCGAACACGTTGCCGAAGTCGACGAACGCGGACACGCGCGCCGACGGGCTGTCGAACAGGCGCGGGAAGTAGGCCTCGACCGAGCCGACCGTCTTCACCGAGCCGCCCAGCGGCTGGCCCTTGTAGTAGTAGCTGGTCGCCTCCGAGCGCGGGCCGAGGGTGTTGTCCTCGAAGCCGCGCACCGAGTTGGTACCGCCGGCGTAGAAGTTCTCGAAGAACGGCAGGCCCGAGGCGGTGACCGTACGAATCAGGTTGCTGCCGTCGCAGGCCTGCGCGACATAGGCGGTGTCCTCAACGATGCCGCAGATATCGCGGGTCTTCTCGTTGCCGTAGCTGTCGCCGTAGCCCAGTTCCAGGCGGGTGTTGATCACCAGCGAGGGGATGATCGGCCAGTATCTGGAGATCTGGTAGTTGAGCTTGTAGTACTCGGCGGTCGAGCCGGGCAGGGCCACTTCCAGGCCCAGACGCTGGTACATGCCGCGGGTGGGCATGAAGTAGTCGTTGCGGGTGTCGCGCGCCCAGCCGATCTCGCTGCGCCAGGCATGGAAGGTGCGCTGGCCGATGGCATCGATGTAGTCGATGATCTTCTGCGGGGTGTAGCCCTGATAGGTGGTGATCTGGTTGCTGTCGATGCCGAACATCAGCGAGAAGCTGTCGTTCTCGGTGATCGGCACGCCGAACACCACCTGTGCGGCGCCGTTGGTGCTGTTGTACTGGGCGGTGTTGAAGTCCGAGTAGTCCAGTTCGCGCCAGGACAGGTTGTAGCCCAGCGACACGCCGTCGTCGGTGAAGAACGGGTTGGTGTAGGAGAACGCGTAGCGCTGCAGGTAGCTGCTGCGCGAGGCCTCCACCGCGACGCGGTTGCCGCCGCCGAGGAAGTTGTTCTGCGACAGCTGCACCGAGGTGGTCATGCCGTAGCTCTGCGAGTAGCCCAGGCCGAAGGTGAAGCTGCCCGAGGTGGTCTCCTTGACGTTGTAGACCACGTCCACCTGGTCGTTGCTGCCGGGCACCGGCGGCGTCTCCACGTCCACCGACTCGAAGTAGCCCAGCCGCTGCAGGCGGATCTTGGAGCGATCGATGGCCGCCTGCGAGTACCAGGTGTCCTCGAACTGGCGCATCTCGCGGCGCAGGACCTCGTCGGAGGTGCGCGAGTTGCCCTTGAACACGATGCGGCGCACCGCTACGCGCGGGCCCGGCACCACCTGCATGTTGATGGCCACGGTACGGTCGGCGCGGTTCGGCGTCGGGATCGGGTTGACCTTGGCGAAGGCGTAGCCGATGTTGCTCAGCGTGTTGGTGATCGCATCGGAGCTGTATTCCAGCAGCGCGCGCGAGAAGGTGTCGCCGGCCTTGGGGATCACCAGGCGCTCGACCTGGTCCTGCGGCAGCACGGTGTCGCCGGTGACCTTGATCTCCGAGATCTTGTACTGCTCGCCCTCGGTGACGCCGGCGCTGATGAACATGTCCTGCTTGTCCGGGCTGATCGACACCTGGGTGGAATCCACGCTGAAGTCGATGTAGCCGCGGTCCAGGTACCAGGAGTTGAGCTTCTCCAGGTCGCCGGAGAGCTTTTCCTTGGAATACTGGTCGTCGCGGCGGTACCACGAGGCCCAGTTGTGCTCCTTGGACTCCCACTGGGCGAAGATGTCCTCGTTGAGGAACTTCTCGGTACCGACCAGGTTGACGTGGCGGATCTTGGCCGCCTTGCCTTCCTTGATGGCGATGGCCACGTCCACGCGGTTGCGGTCCAGCGGGCTCACCGTCGGGGTGATCTGCACGTTGTACTTGCCGCGGTTGTTGTACTGGCGCGTCAGCTCCTGCGTCACCCGGTCCAGGCTCAGGCGGTCGAAGGTGCCGCCTTCGCTCAGGCCGATGTCCGACAGGCCCTTGAGCAGCTCCTCGGACTTGATGTCCTTGTTGCCGGTGACGGTGAGCTTGTTGATCGCCGGACGCTCCTTGACCGTGACCACCAGGATGTCTCCCTGGCGGTCGAGCTGGATGTCCTCGAAGAAGCCGGTCTTGTACAGCGCGCGGATCGACTGGCCGACCTTGGCCTCGTCGATGGTGTCGCCGCGCTCGACCGGCAGGTAGGTGAACACCGTGCCGGCGGCGATGCGCTGCAGGCCGTCGATGCGGATGTCGCTGGCGACGAAGGGCTCGGCGGCTTGGGCCAGCGCCGGCAGGCTCAGGCCGGCGGCGAGGGCAAGGGCAAGCAGGCGTCGAGTGGGAAGTCTCGTCATGTCACGTCCGGTTTAGGTCTTTGCGTTGTTGCGTGGGTGCCGGCGTATGACGACGACAGCGGGGGAATCTCGGGTCGTTCGGCGGCGGACTCATTGCGGGACCAGACCGAGGATGTCGTTGTAGAACGCCAGTCCCATCAATCCGGCCAGCATCGCCAGGCCCACGTACTGCCCGGCGGCCATGGCCCGTTCGCTGAGCGGGCTGCCTTTGACCAACTCGATAAGGTAATACAGCAGGTGCCCGCCGTCCAAGATCGGGATGGGCAGCAGGTTGATGATGGCCAGGCTCAGCGACAGCAGCGCCAGGAAGTACAGGAACCAGTCCAGCCCGCGCTTGGCCGAGGCGTTGGCGACCCGGGCGATGGTCACCGGTCCGGAGATGTTCTTCACCGAGGCGTGTCCGGTCAGCATGCGCCGCATCATGCCCAGCGAATCTGACGCCAGTTTGCCGGTCTCGCGCACCGCCATCGGCAGCGCGGCCAGCGGGCCGTACTGGACGCGGGCATCGTAGGCCGGCATCTGCCCGCCCTGCATGCCGATGCCGACCAGCCAGCGGCCGGCGCTGGCCGGCTCGGTGCTCAGGCGCGGGGTCAGCTCCAGCGCCAGGCGCTCGCCCTTGCGCTCGACCTCGATCATGCCGGCGCCGCCGCGTTCGCCCAGCGCCTGGATGCTTGGCGCGACCTGGTCGGCCGAGGCGATCGGCGCGCCGTCGATGGCCAGGATGCGGTCGCCGGCCTCGATGACGCCCGCCGCCGCCGAACCCTCGGCGACCTGGCTGACGATCGCCGGCTGCTGCTGGAACTTCCAGCCGAACCCGGCCAGCGTCGGCACCCGGGTCTCGTCGAACCCCTCGGGCAGGCGCGACAGCGGCAGGCTGTGCGTCACCGGCGAGCCGAAACCGTTCTCGACCTGCACCTGCACGTCGTGCCGGTCCATCGCCGCGGTGGTCAGCAGCATGCTGGCCTCGCTCCAACTGGCGACCGGGCGGCCGTCGACGGCGAGCAGGCGCTCGCCCGGCTGGAAACCGGCCTGCGCGGCCATGCCGTCGACGTGGCCCAGGGTGGCCGAATAGTCCTGCTTGCCGACCACGAACATCGCCCAAAGCAGCGCCACGCACAGCAGCAGGTTGGCCAAGGGACCGGCGGCGACCACGGCGATGCGCTGCCACACGCCCTTCTGGTTGAAGGACAGCGCGCGCTCGGCCGGGTGCACGTTGCCCTCGCGCTCGTCGAGCATCTTCACGTAGCCGCCGAGCGGGATCGCGGCGATGGCGAACTCGGTGCCGTCGCGGCCGCGGCGCGACCACAGCGGCTTGCCGAAGCCGACCGAGAAGCGCAGCACCTTGACGCCACAGCGTCGCGCCACCCAGTAGTGGCCGAATTCGTGGAAGGTGACCAGCACGCCGAGGCTGACGATCATCCACCAGATCGAACCGATGAAGTCACCCATGTGCGCGTTCCAGTTTGCGGGGGCTGTCAGGCATGCGACGGGAGTCTGGAAATGGCACGTTCGGCAGTTTGGCGTGCCTGCGCGTCGGCGGCCAGCAGGCGGTGCAGCGAGTCGGCCGGCTCCCGTGGCAGCGCGGTCAAGGTGGATTCGACCAGCGCAGGAATCGCTAGGAAACCTATGCGGCCCTGAAGAAAGGCTGAAACGGCCACTTCGTTGGCGGCATTGAGGATCGCAGGGGCGGTGCCGCCGGCCTCCATCGCGCTCCAGGCCAGCGCCAGGCAGGGGAAGGCCGTGGTATCGGGCGCCTCGAAGTCCAGGCGGCCATGCTGCAGCAGGTCCAGCCCGGCCACGCCCGATTCGATGCGCCGCGGCCAGCCCAGGCCCACCGCCAGCGCGGTGCGCATGTCCGGCAGGCCCAACTGCGCCAGGGTGGAACCGTCGATGAATTCCACCAGCGAGTGCACCAGGCTCTGCGGGTGCACCAGCACCTGGATGCGCCGCGGCTCCAGGCCGAACAGGTGGTGGGCCTCGATGACTTCCAGGCCCTTGTTCATCAGCGTGGCCGAATCGACCGAGATCTTCGGTCCCATCGACCACTTGGGATGGGCCACGGCCTGGGCTACGGTGACGTCGGCCAGCTCGGCGCGGCTGCGCCCGCGGAACGGACCGCCGGAGGCGGTGATCAGCACCCGTCGGACCTCGGCGCCGGCATGGCAGCCGCGCAGGCACTGGAAGATCGCGTTGTGTTCGCTGTCCACCGGCACGATCTCGGCGCCGCCTTCATGCGCGGCGCGCATCAGCAGCTCGCCGGCCAGCACCAGCGATTCCTTGTTGGCCAGCAGCAGGCGCTTGCCGGCGCGGGCTGCCGCCAGCGTGGACGGCAGGCCGGCGGCGCCGACGATGGCCGCGATCACGGTGTCGCACTGATCGCTGGCCGCCAGCATGTCCAGGGCATCGCCGCCGGCATGGGCCTCGGTGGCCAGGCCGGCGGCGCGCAGGCCGTCGCGCAGGCGCGCAAAGCCGGCAGGATCGGCGATCACCGCATGCGCCGGACGATGCCGCCGGCACAGCTTGACCAGCGCATCGACGTTGCTGCCCGCCGCCAGGACGCTGGCCTGGAACCGGTTGGCGTGCCGGGCGATGACGCCCAGCGCCGAAGTACCGATCGAACCGGTGGCACCGAACACCGCCACGCGGCGGGAGGGAAGGGGAGTGGTCATGCTCAGAAGCCGAAGATTTCCTTGCCCAGCGCGAACACCGGCAATGCCGCCAGCACGCCGTCGATGCGGTCGAGCACGCCGCCGTGGCCGGGGATCACGTTGCCCGAGTCCTTGGCGCCGGCGTGGCGCTTGAGCAGGCTCTCGAACAGGTCGCCGAGCACCGAGGCGAACACCGCCACCGCCGCGACCAGCAGCAGGCCCGGCAGGTGGGCCAGGGTGACCCCGGCGAACCAGCCGAACAGCGCCGCGGTGGCCACGCCGGCCAGCAGCCCGCCGAGCAGTCCCTCGACCGTCTTGTTGGGGCTGATGCGCGGGGCGAGCTTGTGCCGGCCGAAATGGCGGCCGGCGAAATACGCGCCGGAATCGGCGGCCCATACCGTGGTCAGCGCGGTCAGCAGCCAGCGCGGACCGTGCTCGGGGGCGGCGTGGATCAGGATCAGCGCGGCCCACGCGGGCAGCACCGCCAGGGTGCCGGCGGCCAGCTTGGCGACGCAGGCCATGGAACTGCGGTCGGCGCCGAAGCCGAAGCGGCGCAGCCACAGCAACGCCGCCAGCCACCAGGCCACGCCGACCAGGCAGGCCAGCTGGAACAGCACCAGCGATCCGTCCGAGGCCCACACCAGCAGCACCATCAGCAGCAGGTTGAGCGCCAGCAGCACGGTGCGCTGCAGGGTGTCCTCCACGCCGGAGAGCTTGAGCCATTCCCACAGCCCGGTGAGGAACACCAGTGCCGACAGGGCGGCGAGCCACTGGCTGGGAAGCAGCAGGATCGCGCAGATGGCCGCCGGGGCCATGATCAGCGCGGCGATGACGCGGGTGCGGGTCATGCGGAAGGATTCTCCGTCGCCTGGACGGCGATCTGTGCGCTGGTGAGGCCGTAGCGGCGCTCGCGCCGGCCGTAGTCGTCCACCGCCTGTTGCAGGATGCCGGCGTCGAACTCCGGCCACAGGGCGTCAGTGAACCACAGCTCGGTGTAGGCCAGCTGCCACAGCAGGAAATTGCTGATGCGGGTATCGCCGCCGGTGCGGATGAACAGGTCAGGCGGTGGCAGGTCGGCCAGCGCGACGCGCGCACCGACCGCGGCTTCGTCGATCTGCTCCGGCTGCAGGCGGCCGGCGGCGACGTCCTCGGCCAGCGCGCGCGCGGCGGCGGCGATGTCCTGGCGACCGCCATAGCTGGCGGCGATCGCCAGCGTCAGCCGGGTATTGGCCTGGGTGGCCTCCTCGACCTTGCGCATCCGTTCCAGGATCGGCGGCGGGAAGCGCGAGCGTTCGCCGATGAAGCGCACGCGCACGCCCCGCCGCGCCAGTTCGCCGGCCTCGCGGTCGAGCGCGCCCATGAACAGCTTCATCAGGGCGTCGACCTCGTCGCGCGGGCGTCCCCAGTTCTCGCTGGAGAAGGCGAACAGGGTCAGCACCTCGATGCCGCGTTCCAGGCAGAAGTCGATCGTGCGGTTGACCGCACGCGCACCGGCGCGGTGTCCGATCACGCGTGGGCGACGACGGCGCTGCGCCCAGCGGCCATTGCCATCCATGACGATGGCAATGTGGCGGGGCAGGGTGGGAGCTGGGCCTGAGGCCATGGCGGGAGCGACAGGCGGCTCAGACCGCCATCAGTTCCTGCTCTTTGGCCTTGACCACCTCGTCCACGTCCTTGATCGCCTTGTCGGTCAGCTTCTGGATCTCGTCCTCGTTGCGGCGCACGTCGTCCTCGGTGATCTGCTTGTCCTTGAGCAGCTCCTTGACCTGCTGGTTGGCGTCGCGGCGGACGTTGCGGATGGCGACCTTGGTGTCCTCGCCTTCGCCGGCCACCATCTTGGCCAGCTCGCGGCGGCGCTCCTCGGTCAGCGGAGGCAGGTTCAGGCGGATCACGGTTCCGACCGTGGTCGGGGTGATGTCCAGGTCGGAGGCGTAGATCGCCTTCTCCACGTCCTTGATCATGCTCTTGTCGAACAGGCTGATGACCAGCGAGCGGCCTTCGGAGACGCTGATGCTGGCCACCTGGTTGAGCGGGGTGTCGGTGCCGTAGGCCTTGACCTTGATTCCGTCGAGCAACGCCGGGGAGGCGCGGCCGGTGCGGATCGAGGTGAGCGCATGGCGCAGCGCCTCGATGCTCTTGGCCATGCGGGTCTGTGCGTCTTGTTTGATCTCGTTGAGCATTGCCGACAATCCAGGCTGGAACAGAATCGACCGATTATAGCCGGGACCCGCGCCGAACGCGGCCGCCTGCGGGCCGGTCGCAGCGTCGGCCAGGCGGTGGTTCATCGAGGGCGCGCGGGCGGCGGCCCGTGTGGCAGCGCCTGCCGGTACCCGGTTTCCCGGGCGGCGGGCCGTCAGCTGCGGCCCTTGACCAGGGTGCCGATGTTCTCGCCACGCAGGATGCGCAGCAGCTCGCCGGCGTGGCCCATGTCGAAGATGCGCAGCGGCAGGTTGCTGTCGCGCGCCAGGGCGAAGGCGGCGGTGTCCATCACCTCCAGCCCGCGCACGATCACCTCGTCGTAGGTCAGGCTGTCGAAGCGCACCGCGTCGGCGTGCTTCTTCGGGTCCTTGTCGTAGACGCCGTCGACCTTGGTGGCCTTGAGCAGCAGGTCGGCGCCGATCTCGATGGCGCGCAGCGCGGCGCCCGAGTCGGTGGTGAAGAACGGATTGCCGGTGCCGGCGGCGAAGATCGCGATGCGGCCCTTTTCCAGGTGGCGGATGGCGCGGCGGCGGATGAAGTCCTCGCACACGTCGTTGATCTTCAGTGCGCTCATCACCCGCACCTTGGCGCCGAGCTTCTCCAGCGCGTCCTGCATGGCCAGGGCGTTGATCACCGTGGCCAGCATGCCCATCTGGTCGCCGGTTACCCGGTCCATGCCGCCGGCGGCCAGGCCGGCGCCGCGGAAGATGTTGCCGCCGCCGATCACCAGCGCTACCTCGGCGCCGGCCTGCTGCACCTCGATGACCTCGTGGGCCAGGCGGCTGATCACCTTGGGATCGATGCCGTAGTCCTCGTCCCCCATCAGCGCCTCCCCGGAAAGTTTCAGAAGGATGCGGCGATAGACGAGCTGGGACATGGGAACCTCGGTGGGGGCGGCAAACGGCGGAATTCTAGCCCATTTCCGCCATGATCCCGCGGCGCCCGTCGCCGGGGCGTCCGCTCAGGAATAGGGCATCGGGTGGGAACGGCTCATCACCCGGTTGCGGCCATGGTGCTTGCAGCTGTAGAGCGCGTCGTCGGCGGCCTTGAGCAGGTCGGCGACTGTGGAGAAGCGCGGGTGTACGCTCCCGCCCTGCGTCGCCACGCCGGCCGAGAAGGTGACATGCAGCGGCACGCCGTCGGGCTGGGCCATCGGGGTATTGGCGATGTCGGCCAGCAGCCGCCGCATCACCCCCACCGCGACCGATTCGTCGGTGGCCGGGAACAGCACCAGGAATTCCTCGCCGCCATAGCGGGCCACGGTGTCGGTGCCGCGCAGCAGCTTCTGCAGGGCCTGTGCGAAGGCGTGCAGCACCTCGTCGCCGATCAGGTGGCCGTGGGCGTCGTTGATGCGCTTGAAGTCGTCCAGGTCCAGGAACGCCACCGACAGCGGCCAGTCATGGCGCACCGCCAGCTCGAACTCCTTCTCCAGCACGGTCTGCAGGTGGTGGCGGTTGAACACGCCGGTCAGGGTGTCGCGGCTGATCTGCTCGCTCAGGTGGCGGGCCCGGTGCTCGGACTCGTCGGCCTGGCGCCTGGCCTCGGCCGCGTCCTGCAGCTCGCGCAGGCTGCGCAGCGACTGCAACTCGCGCGCGTGGTCGAGGATGCCTTCCAGCTGCACAGGTGAGGCGATCTGCACCTCGAAGATTGCGCCGATCTCCGGCAGCGACTCGCCGATGCACGCCAGCACGTCGTCGAACTGCGCACTGTCCAGGCCCAGGCGTGCCTGGACGAGTGGCAGCAGGCGCAGGCGCGCGGCCTCCGGGTCGTCGTCCAGCCACAGGTCGGCGACCGCGCCGGACAGGGCCACGCACGCGTTGAAATCGTTCCCGGCATGCTCTCCGCTCTCGCTGGCCTCGATGGCGGACTGCAGGTAGCCGGGCAGATGCCAGTGGCCGGCCAGCCAGCCGCCGATGTCGGCATGGGTGCAGCCCAGGACGGCGCGTTCGCGGGCGACCAGGTCATCGTTGGATGCGGCCTGGTCGATCAGCGGCAGGTAATGCGCGGGCTGGGCCTGCAGCATCGCCAGGATGCCGATGTCCTGCAGCAGGCCGGCCAGCATCAGTTCCTCGGGCCGCCGCAGGCCCTTGGCCTGGCCGAGCTTGCGGCTGGCCATCGCCGCGATCACGCTGCGGCGCCAGACGCGCTCGTGCGGCGGGTTGGCCGCACCGGCGTCATTGCGCAGGGCCCGGGCGATGGAAAAGCCCAGTGCCAGGCTCAGGGTGGCGTTGAGGCCGAGCAGGGTCAGCGCCTGTCCCAGGTTCTGCACGCGTCGCCGGCTGGCGTACAGCGGTGAATTGGCGATGCGCAGCATGCGGGCGCTCAGGGCCATGTCCATGCCGATGACGTCGGCGGTGGATCCCAGGTCGGACTCCGGGTCCTGCGCCAGCTGGATCACGCGCAGCGCGACGCCCGGCGGCGAGGGCAGGCTGCGCAGGTAGCCCAGGGTGGCTTCGAGTTCGGGGTGCATGCGGGAAAGGGCGGCTGGCATCTTCACGGACGCAGGGGTTATCGGCCGCGCGCGGCGGAGCTGTAGGGCCGGGGCGCCATCGTCGCGGCCACGAAAAAGGCCGCGGCAAGCCGCGGCCCTGGTTCCGGCAAAGCGGATGGATCAGGCCAGGCCGGCCTGCTTCATCACTTCGGCGGCGTAGTCCTCGACCACCTTCTCGATGCCTTCGCCCACGGCCAGGCGCTGGAAGCCGACGACCTCGGCCCCGGCGGCCTTGAGCACCTGCTCCACGCTCTGGTTGGTGTCGAGCACGTACGGCTGGCCGTACAGGGTGACCTCGTTGACGATCTTGGCGATCTTGCCGCTGATGATCTTCTCCAGGATCTCGGCCGGCTTGGCCTTGTCCTTGTCGGACATCTTGGCCAGCTCGATCTCCTTCTCCTTGGCCACGAACTCGGCCGGCACGTCGGAGGCCTTGATGTGCGGCGGGTTCATCGCGGCGATGTGCATCGCCAGGCCGCGGGCCAGCTCGGCGTCGCCGCCCTTGACCTCGACCAGCACGCCGATGCGACCGCCGTGCACGTAGGCGGCGACGTTGTCGGCGCTGTCGATGCGGGCCAGGCGGCGCACCTGCACGTTCTCGCCGACCTTGGCGATGACCGCGGCGCGGGCTTCCTCGACGGTCTCGCCGCCGGGCAGCTTGGCCGACTTCAGCGCCTCGACGTCGGCGGCGCCGGAATCGAGCGCGGCCTTGGCCACCGCCTCGGTGAAGGCCAGGAAGTTGCCGTCCTTGGCCACGAAGTCGGTCTCGGAGTTGATCTCGACCAGCACGGCCTTGCCGCCGTCCTGGGCCACCGCGATGCGGCCTTCGGCGGCGACGCGGTCGGCCTTCTTGTCGGCCTTGGCCAGGCCGGACTTGCGCAGCCACTCGGCGGCGGCGTCGATGTCGCCGCCGTTCTCGGTCAGCGCCTTCTTGCACTCCATCATGCCGGCGCCGGTGCGCTCGCGCAGTTCCTTGACCAGGGACGCAGTGATTTCCATGGGATTACCTCGGATGTGTTGAAGAGTTGCGGGCGATCTGCCCGCGTCCGGACATGGCCGGGAATGGGGTGCGGGCGCCGGTGCGCCCGCGGTGTGCGGCGTCGGGCCGGCGGCCACGACGACACATGGCCGCGCACGATGGCGCGGCCATGTGGCAGGCCGGTTACTCGGCCGCGGCGGCTTCGTCCTTCTTGGCCTTCTTGGCCGGGGCGCGACGGGCCGGCTTGTCTTCCTCGCCGGCCTCGACGAACTCCTCCTCGCGCACGGTGGCCGAGTTCGGCGCGGCGGCCTTGCCTTCCAGCACGGCGTCGGCGGCGGCGCGGGCGTACAGCTGCACGGCGCGGATGGCGTCGTCGTTGCCGGGGATGGCGTAGTCGACCAGGGCCGGGTCGTAGTTGGTGTCGACCACGGCGATCACCGGGATGCCGAGCTTCTTGGCTTCCTTGATGGCGATGTCCTCATGGCCGATGTCGACGACGAACAGCGCGTCGGGCAGGCGATTCATGTCCTTGATGCCGCCCAGCGAGGCTTCCAGCTTGTCGCGCTCGCGACGCAGGCCCAGCACCTCGTGCTTGACCAGCTTGTCGAAGGTGCCGTCGGTCTCGGCCGCTTCCAGCTCCTTCAGGCGCGCCACCGACTTCTTCACCGTGGCGAAGTTGGTCAGGGTGCCGCCCAGCCAGCGCTGGGTCATGAACGGCATGCCGCAACGCTCGGCCTCTTCCTTGATCGCCTCGCGCGCGCTGCGCTTGGTGCCGACGAACAGGATGGTGCCGC